>CAZDJE010000009.1:0-59340 GCA_964505715.1 uncultured Desulfocapsa sp.
TAATTTCAGAAAGCTTTGGAATCTTGTGAGGAGGACAGAAAGAGATATATTCAGCTTGTTCTCCATCCTCCCACGTTCCACATTACAAATCAGACATTCAAACAGTCTCCAGTACCGGGTCCACTTCCAGTGCCATCACCTGGAGCATCGCCATCTCCTGATCCGTCACCTGCACCACCACCGTTACCACCACCATCGCTATCACCACCCCCACCACCGTTACCACCACCGTTGCCACCACGAGCAATCAGGTTGCTATTAATGGTAAAAGCTGCTGCATTCAAACAGTCTCCGGTACCGGGTCCACTTCCAGTGCCATCACCTGGAGCATCGCCAGCTCCTGTTCCGTCGCCTGCACCATTGCCGCCATTTCCACCACCACCGTTACCGTTGCCACCACGCGCAATCAGGTTGCTGTCAAAATGGATCACTGCCGCATTTAAACAATCGCCGGTACCTGGACCGTTGCCGGTGCCATCACCTTGACCGTTTCCACCACTCCCTGTTCCATTACCTGGACCACGACCATTACCAGCCATTGCAGGGGTAGCCAACATAGCTATTGCTGCAGTGAGAACAAATGTTTTTACGAGTTTTTTTGAAATTTTCATTGGAGTATCTCCGTTAATTTTCCCCTGCTTTTATAAGAAGGGTGTATATTCATTTGGTTTACTTGTCAGATCATTTTTCCTGGTCTATATAAATTTACCGCCGCCCTGTCCACCTTTTCGCCCCTTCCCTTTTCCGGAACCGGACCTGCCACTCAGTTGCACACCATTTTCGTCTACCATTCCACGTTCATTTGGACTATTGATGATGTTTTCAACCTGGGATGCCGCAAGAAATTGTGCTTTGTAACTTGAATTATTCAGCGAGAGTCGAGAGCTAAAAGCACGCAGATGGTTTCTGGATCCTTTCACCAGATTCTGATAAACAATTTTTATATCCTTATTGTCTGTCTGCTCTATCAGATCGTACAAATCCTTAATATCGAGATCCTCGATGGTTGCACCTACCTGCAGCGCATCCACCATTGACTTTTCTCCTCTTGCCACCAAAGAATGATATAATTTTTGTAGTTCCTGATCAGCAAACACACCTCTTTCTGAAGAAGTTACTGGATCAACAAGACCATATTTATCAAGCAGTATCTTAATGGTGTCCATATGCTGCTGCTCACTTTTGGTTATCTGGGCAAAAGTGAGATGATTCCACTTCTGATACAGTACCTGATAGACATCCCTTGCCAATTTTTCCTCTTCACGCATCTTAAGCAAACCGTCCTTCTCTGATGCATCCAGGTTCTGAATCGGCATGTCTGCAATAACACTGGATAACCCAACCTGCTGCTGTGCACCGTTGTTTCCCATACCATTCCCCTGTCCACGTCCAAGACCTCGTGCGTCACTGCTGAGTGGGGCAATAAACATTCCAGCTATTAGAGCCACACTGGTCACAGCTATCAACTTCTGTCTAATTCGTATTTGCATGATAAAAACTCCTGGGTCATATTGTCTATATTTGAACACGTCACTCTGCTCAAATGTTACGTTTCATCACAAAACCTTACAATAAATGTGCCACTATCGAATATTTTCAACAGTTGCAATATTTACAGCAACATAAGGAGAATATCTTTTTTTAAAAAAAACAATTATCTCGACAATTCATGTAGCACTCGACATGTTTGTCGAACCAGGCCCAAACGAACGGGTTGTTCTTTTCCGCCCACCCCCCTACTCTGCTTGCTCTGTAGGTAAGCGTTTGTATGTCTCTTTGTAAATCTGTTGAGTAGAATTGCTTTGGTTGGTAATTTATGCTAAGCTAATTACTAACGAAGAGAGAGGCCGACAGAAGAAATTGAGCCACACACATGTATTTCCAGACTAAGCAAAATTAAATCTGATTACGTACAAAGCTCAGCCATTTTTGTCGGTCATTCCCGCGGAGACGTGAATCTAGGGGAGGGTGGCACGAAACTGGATCCCCGCCTCCGCGAGGATGACACATCTGGTCACTTGTAATTCGTATGGTTTATCAGCGTATTACGCCTCAAATATGTGACGTTGGCTGAGTTTCATACGTTAGCAGAAAATTAAAAGGACACCTTTTCAGCATCGATGGCAACGAACAGGAGAGAATTATGTTTTTACAATCATTGGATATTATTCGGATTCTAAGCGTTACAGCCGCGTTCTTCTTTGGCTACCAAATCGGTTTTGCACATGGCTATGACCCCGTTGCACAGTTGCACTTTATGATTCCCGTTATAATCGTCGCCATAGCAGGAATATCCGGTGTTGAAGGTATTTTTTTTGGTAAAGAATCTGCGAAGCTAAAAGGCTTTGAAGCAGGAAGTAACTATCAAAAACAGTCTACCATTGCCCTGCTCTCTTATGCCGCAACCGCAATCTTTGTTTATGTGAGTAATTGGGGGATCAAGGCGGAATTGACTATTCTATTCGTATTCATGTTCTTTTTATTTTTTTCCGGAATTAATCATGGAATAGATGCTATCAGAAGAAAAAACTACAAATGGCAAAACATTAATCGACCTTTCATTACTCTACTCTTAATCGGAGGATTATTTTACCCCGTTAGCAAAGCGCTACAGAGTTTTTAGGGAACTGCCAGTGGCCAACTATCCTCTTTGGATAACAACTCATACTATTTCTATCTATGGATTATTTATTCTCTGAACGAATAGGCAAGATTCTTTTCCTGGCAATAATTGGTTATCCTGCCATTTATCTGCTCGCATTTTTTCTCGAAAAGACAATAAAAAAACATTACACCAGTCACAGCGCCAAATTGCTGCGCAAAACAGTTCTGTATCTAGGTATGAGTATCCTCACCATAGATCTGTTGCGGGATATGGATTTTAAGCTTACTGCCCTTATGGGATCTGCCGGTATTGCCGGCATGGCGATAGGCTTCGCATTTAAAACCAGTATTTCCAATATCATCAGCGGACTATTCATTGCTTTTGAAAGTCCATTCTCAATTGGTGATTATATACAGGTCGGCGACGTAAGGGGAACTGCTCTCTCCTTCGATCTTTTGGCCATAAAGATAAGCTCTTCTGATAATAATTTCATTCGCGTCCCCAACGAACAGCTTATCAAAACTTCTGTTATTAATTATACCCGTTTTGATACGCACCGCGTTGATATTCCACTCTCCATTGCATACAAAGATAATCTGCAACGGGCTGAACAGGTTTTACTGGACATAGTTGCAGATGATCCTATTTTTTTATCTGACCCTAAGCCGTTATTTCGTTTTGAATGTTTTGGAGACTCCTCTATTAACCTGACATTGTGTGTCTGGTCGAAAGGTAAAAATTATAGGAAGGCAAAGAATCTTCTCGCCCAAAGAATCGTCTCCACTTTTGATCAACACAGCCTGTCCATGCCATACCCCAGGGTCGTCATCGATCAATCTGAGCCAGCTGCCCCTCCTTCCGGAAAGTGATCGTAGAATCAAAGCGGGATCATAAAAGAAATCACAGCAGACAAAGATATCCTTTAAATTCACCACTGACTATCAATCGCCAAACCACCGACGTTGGCCACACACCTGATTTAACCTTTGTGATTCATGAAATCCTCTCAATCATACCAACACCCGACTTGCAGGAAAATTATAGCGCTTCAGAATTCCCTGAACGGCCTCTTTACCGCCCATACCACCAGGAATTGTGAGATCCATAATGATCAGATCTACGGGAGCTGCGGTGTCCTGCAATTCTCTATAAGAGTTAATAGCTTCATTGCCGTCGTTCACCAGAATGACCTTATGACCAAGATGTTCAAGGAGAGAGCTGGCAATATCTTTTAGCATCTCTTCATCGTCCATTACCATGATTTTCAATGGTTTTTTGATGTTAGATACCTGTGGTTCTGTTTTCACGTGATGCCTCTGCTCCTTCGAGGCTGGTAAGTAGAAACAAAAAGTTGTTCCCTGACCTGCAGGTGACTGTACCGAAATATAGCCATCGTGTTTCGTGATGATGGAGTGACAAATGGACAATCCAAGACCACTTCCATTCTTTTTTGTTGAAAAATAGGGGTCAAAAATCTTGTCAATAAGCTTATCCGGAATACCAGTTCCTCTATCCCGGACAATGACTTTGACAAAGCTACCAGCAGGTAATTTGACCAACGATTCCGCAGCAGGATTTTGAACATTCATACATTGGATATCAATACTACCGCCTTCCTGCATGGCCTGACGGGCATTGATGATAAGATTTTGAATAACCTGACTCATTTGCCCAGCATCAATGTCAACCAACCAGAGATCCTTTTGAAAATCATAGTTGCAAAACACCGGGCTTCCATGCAGAACAAAACTCGCCAAATCCTGAATAAGCTGGGAAAGCGAGGTAGTTTCTTTTACTGGACTGCCTCCCTTTGCAAAGGTGAGGAGTTGCTGGGTCAACCTTGCTGCACGGGAACTTGCCTTTTGGGCATCGGACAGAAGTTTGAAGGCCTTATGTTCTTTACCGACAAGTAGGGATGCCAACTGAATATTGCCTAGTATGGCGGCCAGAATATTGTTAAAATCATGGGCTATGCCACCAGCCAGGACACCGACGGATTCCAGTTTTCTGATCTTGAGCAGCTCGGCCTCCATTTGTTCCTGTTCACTAATGTCGATAACTATATTGGCCAAAAATGCAGGTTCGGATTCCTGATTACATATAAGAAACAAACTATTGTGTGTGGCAATCAGTTTTTCGTCTGACTTTACGAAACATTTGCCGGCACTCATCAGCTTACCTATCGTTTGGTCAATGATACCTCTGCAAAATATTCCTGTTTTCGAACGCTATACCGTTCCATTCACCGGGAATCGTGTCGTATTTTTCACCTCCCGCAAAGAAATACTTGACTGAATAGATGTAACTCCTGGCAATCTACGCAATACCTTCCGCAGAAATAGTTCATATTCAACTAAATCCCGGGCTATGATCTGAAGAAAATAGTCCGCCTCTCCTGTAACATTGTGACAGGAGAGCACCTCTGGAATGTTCTGCACTGCCTCCTCAAATTGTGACGGTGCGTCATCGGTGTGGTTGGCAAAACATATCTGTACCAAGGCCAAAACCCCAAGACCTAATCGGTGACGATTAAGGTTGGCTTGATAACCATCAATATAACCACTTTCTTCAAGACGTTTAAGTCGTCGCCAACATGGTGTTTCACTCAACGCAAGCGTTTCTGCCACTTTAACATTAGATATGCGCCCATCATCCTGCACCAACGCCAACAAGGCATAATCCGTTTCATCCGGGGAATACTTTAGGGAATCCTTTCTCATCATGCTCTCCTTTTAAAAGAATACCACACAACAGTCCGCTATTTCCTCTAACAAAGCAAGATAATTTCAGGATAGTATCAGTATACTGGTTGCAATACATTTCAAGTAGCTGAGGCTCACAATTATGATTGAACCAACTTTGTTATATCTATATCTTACGGCATTAGCAGCTGTTTACTTATCTCCCGGACCGGACATGGCTCTTGTTTTGGCAGTCTCAGCTAACCAGGGTAGGAAAGCGGGGCTAAATACTGCAGGTGGTATCGCCGTTGCACGCTCATTACATGTTACAGGATCTGGACTGGGACTGGCTGCACTCCTTACAACGCATCCAAATCTTCAGGTGACTGTACGTATTGCAGGGGCAGGATATTTACTTTTTTGGATGTGGAAAATGGTGCGAACACCGCTAACGGATGCTGGGGTGTCCACAACTGTGCCATTGAAAGGTTCCGATGTACTACGTGGTTTTCTCACAAATTTATTAAACCCTAAGGCACTACTCTTTTGCAGTCTGCTCCTTCCTCAGTTCACATCACCTGAACAGGGAACATTGCTTTCGCAATTCATATTGCTGGGTGCTGTTTTGGTTATTACAGGTTTACTTTTTGATGTTATTTATGTCTTCCTTGCCGATGGGTTGGTGCAGCGCCTGGGAAGTAAAATGAACCATGGAACACGACTAAGATTATATCTTGAAAAAGCTCGAAACTGGCTTATGGTCACCGTGTTAGGAGGTATGGTAATTCGGCTGTTAGTTGGCTAGTATGACCTTGATACTCCTTTATACTCTTGAATTTCCTTATTACTTTCTTGCGGCAGTTATTTCTTCTTATACGTTTCTTCATATAATCAATACTTCCACCCATAACCCACAATCGCGTTACCTTCTTTTTTGCAACGCCCCAGGGCAGGCTTATCTGCGTATCCTGGCACAGATGATGTCGAAGGGGTCATAATATTTTTTTCCGTCCGAGAGTGCTTGGAAATGCTTTCAGCTCACCTGATTAACGGATCCACTTCTCATATCCCCTTTTATTATATCATCTTCGTAAGCCCCAAAAGAGGTTGCCCGTCAAGAAATTTTACAATGTTTCCTTCTGGCCTTATGTAATAATTTAACAACCGCATTATACTCATTGGTCAAATCTTTTTTCAGCTTCTGGTTCGACACCTTTGCCATCTTTTTATGAAGCTTCTTTCGTTTAACCCTTAACTGATTGATTATTTTTTCAAGTTCATCAACCTTCTTTTTCTGTTCTTGTTTTTCATCACTGAAAAAATCAACTGCCTTTTTCATTAACTTCGATAGTTTCACGAATCACCTCCGACATCTTTTTGAAGTTCTTGTATAGTCTTATTATCTATCCACAATATTGAAGCGATCTCTAAAAATCGTCTGGAGATCGATTTTACAAAAGAGCTATCATTCATCATGGATGAAGCCATGCTACCATCAATTTTACGCTCTCTAAGCAAACTGCTTATCTGATGATTAAGTGATGTATCAAACTCTTTTATCGAATTTCTGATCTCAATTAACTTCACCGCAGCATCCAAATCTTCAGGATCTTTACGGGCCAGATCAATCTCCCTGATAAGCTCTGCCAAACGCGCCCTGAGCGAGTTATAGAGTTCTGATATATATTTATTTTTATTGTTCATAAACAGAGCGATATTTCTCTGTATATCATCGATATCTTTAGTTATCTCCACAATCTTACGATTGGCGATTTTGATATCAAAAACACGTTCTCTTTCCTCGGCATCCATATTTTCTTCGGCCATTACCGAGTACCTGATAATATCCCCGTACAGGGATTTTATCCGGTCCTGATAGACAGCATCCACATCCACACTTTCACCTTTTACTGTTTCCGTTACTTGCCGCATTTCCGTTTGCGACCAGACCTCGTGTCGGTGTAATCGCAGGGCCTGAATGGTCAGATGCGCCACACTGTCGTAAAGATGCTCCGTCTCCTTAAAAAGTGCAGCGAATGCTGGCCCTGCTGATTGAATAACTTCATCATCGAGATACATGGGCTGGCCTCTTTGTTCACCTTTATAGAGAAACAGACCATTCAAAAAGACGACCATTTTCCCAATAAATGGAGAAACAAGAAGAACACCGGCAATGTTAAAAACCGTGTGAAAGAGTGCAAGTTTCAGGGCAATATCTTCCTCACCGATACCAATCATGCCACTCAACCAATCAACCAGATCCATCAGCTGATAGATGAACGTTACTGTAAAAAGTGCGGTGATCATATTAAAAATAAAATGGGCTGTAGCCAGCCGCTTCCCGTCAGCATTTGAAGTGAGGGCTCCAAGCACTGCAGTTACCGTAGTTCCGATATTAGCGCCAATGGCAAGGGAAATGGCACTTATATATTCAATCTGTCCAGTGGCAACGGCCGTTATAATAATGGCCATGGTCGCAGCGCTCGACTGTATAATAACGGTGGCAATAGCGCCAATAAGGATGTAAACAAAGATCCCGAGATAACCATCCATTGCATACTGGGCAAGATCAATCCCACTTTTCAAGGTCTCAAAACCATCCACCATATAACCAATTCCCAAAAAGATAAATCCAAGCCCCAGCAAAATATAACCAGCACCTTTTATCGGTTTTCTTTTGGTGAATGTGAAAATCACACCGAAAACCAGCATGGGCATTGCATAGTGGGCGATCTTGATCTTCACTCCAAATCCTGCAACAATCCACGCCGTTGCAGTAGACCCTATATTTGAGCCGAAGATAACGCCTATGGCCTGCGCAAGGGTGATGAGTTCTGCGGATAAAAAGGAAATTGCTATAACACTGACCAGAGAGGAACTCTGAATTACTGCTGTAAAAAGAAACCCACTGAAAATTGCTTTTATAACGGTATCAGTCGATTTTTTAAGCACTTTTTCAAGCGTTCCTCCGGTAAAGAGCTTAAACCCATCTTCCATAAAAATCATACCCACAATAAATATAGCAATTCCGGATGTAATCGCTTTAAAATCATTATTGGTGAATAAACCGTACCCGAGTAACAGCAGAATAGGGGCAGAGAGTAACTTTTTATACATGATGGGATACCTCTTCCAGTTCAGCACACTGGAAATATTTTTTTTCTTATATAAACGACTTCACCCTCTGATCTATTTTTGCGACAAATCAGGGGCTGAGGATATTTCAAAACGGGGAACTACCTGAGCTTAGAGTATTCTTTCTTAGCCTTTGTCCCCTTCTTTTTATCTTTCGTCTTTGACTTCAAAGACTTCTTGCACTTGTCCTTTTTCTTGGCCATGTAAAACTTCTCTGGTTAGAGTCGTTATCAACTTCACGGTGGAATATTGGTGACCCTTTACAACAACAGATTTGGTTTCAACCAAGAAACAATTCCATCTACTCTTTATATAAAATCAAAAACAAGGGATATCTGTCAATTTTTTTTACACCCTTCATCTGTTTTCCACAGGACAGGACGACCCAATTACAGGCTGATTCCCCTCCAAACTGATCATAGTATATCTTTCTTCACCAATCGAACTGGTCACGAAGCAAACGGGCACCTCTGAACGGGTGCTCTAGGTGCAGTTCGTCAATATGCCACATACGCTCCAGACCAACTGCGTTGACTGGTTTTGGGACAGATAGCTATAGTACGGTAAGCTCAATTATCCAAGGTGTAGACAAGCGGATCTCCAAAGACCCATTCTGCAAAAATCCCAGGAGAAGACAATTAAATCGTTCCGGCTCCAATAGGTCAAGAGTAGCTCATTTTTTGCTGATACCACATGTAGGAGACCGGCCCCTGCTGGCAATAAATACTAATGATCCTAGAATCTTTTGCCCACATGGGCGGGCTCCTACGATTGAATTCTGCGGTTACCTGAGCCCTAATGGTAATCAGGTTCCTTTTTTGTGTAAAGAAATGTAATATCATTTCCAAACGCATTGCGCAAAATAGATGTATTGTGTTGAATGCGTATGGTCTTATCTGCACTCATTTGCCTCCCCCTTAACTCAAGGACTGCAATGTCGACTCTCGACTCACCCAACTCCAGTCGAAACAAGCTCCTCTTCTTCGCCTTTATATTCATCATCCTCAGCGCATCTCTTTTTTCAGGGATGGGTTACTACTATCTCACCTATAGAAATTCACTGATGCAGGAAGCGGTGATAAAAAGCAGTCAGATGTCGATTAAGATGCTTGTTCAGAACCTGGAAAAAGAGATCATTGCCATTGAAAATGAATTACTTCTTGATATCGGTTTTAAAGGCAAAACATATCCACTGCAAAGAGAAGAGTTACTGGAGATAAAACAACAGTACCCCCTGATCGATGAGATCTTTTTTCATGCCAAGGCCAGTCAATCCTCCCCCGGACAGAAAAAGGATTTTACGGGCAAAAGCGAACTCGCCCAGGCACTGGAATCTGAAATAGTGCAGTCAAAGCCAGAATTTTACAGGCTGAAACATTTCCCCATATTTGTAGACGGACATTCCAAGCAGGCTGGCTTTGTGGCATTCCCACCAGTTTCTTCAGAACAAGAAGCCGTATATCTTCTTTTCACCCTAAACCTTAACTACATTCAAAAAAATTTACTCATGGAGAGGAGAAATCCCGAAGAACTCTTCCCGCCGCACATTGTTGAGCAGAAACGAAATCAAGACAATACTGCAGAAATGGCGATTGAAAAGGGAGAATTGATTGAAGCACCATTCCAGGACATTCTCCCGTTTTGGAAACTGGTTTCAGAACTTGATACTTCAGGGATGAGTAAGCGGGCCAGAATTGAATTCATTCTCTATTCGGGTATTATTGGCCTAGTCTTCTGTTTAATACTACTCAGCATGTATTTTATTTGGGTGCAGATGCAACAGGAGCGACGTCTCTCACGCATCAAGTCGGAAATGATTTCGCACATCTCCCATGAGTTAAAAACACCTTTGTCTCTCATTAGAATGTACTCTGAAACATTGATGCTTGGCCGCATTTCAAGTCCCTCAAGAATACAGACGTATTACCAGATAATCCTACGAGAGTGCGATCGCCTCCACCTGTTAATCAATAACACTCTAAGTTTTTCAATGATCGAAAAGGGGTTAAAAGAATATACATTCAGCCGTGGAAACATTGGAGAAGCTTTGCAAAATATGGTTGTATCCTATGAATATTATCTCCAGGAAAATGGCTTTACTCTTGAATCTGACATTGACGCCACAACACCACCTTCTTTTTTTGACAAAATTGCCATCAATCAAATAATGGGGAACCTCATTGATAACGCAATAAAATTCAGTGGTGAAACAAAAAAGATTCAGGTGAAATTAACAGCACATCATGACAAAATAGTCTTGATCATTGCTGACAAGGGGATTGGAATGGACAGTGGTGACCTCAACAGTATATTTAAACCATATCACCGTTTATCCCAACGTCATCGTGGATCCGGGATTGGGCTTTCCCTCGTACAATACGCAGTTACTGCTCACCATGGTAACATTGCGGTAACCAGTAAAAAAGGTTTTGGGAGTTCCTTTATAATCACACTCCCACTGATAAAGGATGGTACTGGTGAAGGGAAAGAAAATACTGTTAATTGAAGATGACCTTCATATGCGTATGGGCTTGCAGGACAACCTCGAATTTGAAGGTTATCACGTGCTTTGTGCCGATAGCGGAGAGATGGGGCTTGCGCTCTTTTATTCCGAGTCTCCTGATTTGATAATCCTTGACGTCATGTTACCCAACATGGATGGCATTGAGGTCTGTCAAAAACTAAGGGCCGAAAAAAAGCATGTCCCCATTATCATGCTTTCTGTCAGAGGAGATGAAATTGACAAAGTGCTTGGCCTTGAAACTGGTGCGGACGACTATATGACAAAACCGTTCAGTGTCAAAGAACTACTGGCACGAATCAAGGCAATCTTTCGTCGATTCAAAATAAATCCAGATAAGGATTTATTTCGCATCGGGGATGCTGAAATTGATTTCATCCATCACGAAATCAAGAAAAACGGACAACTCATCGAATTCACCGCAAAAGAGTTTGAGCTTTTAAAATACTTCGTACACAACCCAGGAATCCCTCTCTCAAGAGACACCCTACTGGAAGAAGTCTGGTCAATGGATGGTTCTATCACCACCCGAACAGTTGATAACCACATCCTCAAACTTCGAAAAAAACTCGAAGAAATCCCAGACGTCCCCCGCTACTTTATCACCATCTATGGAGTTGGCTACAAATTCACAGGTTAATCCTTCTCTTCACTCCCACCCTTGTTTTCTCATTCCCACGCAGACACCTCAAAGGTTCGCCTGAATTTTTAAAAAAATACTCCTGAGCAATACGATTTGGGCCCAAGTCTTTCAACAGGATTTTACATTTCTTTACATTCATTTGACACGGTCATGACAACTCCAAGAGACAATTGATTTAGAATTAAGACATCGATCAAGAGGATCGTAAAACAGATTTTCACAACCAACTCTTTAATCAATTCAACAAAAGGAACGAACAAATGAAACGTAGATTTTTGGCAGTGGCTGCAACCGGTTTTCTTATATTTACAAACAGCTGTCTCTTTGCAGGAGAAAACACTGCCCCTTCACCAAATGGGATTGCCTTTCCAGAAGCTTACAAAGATTGGCGGTTAATCAGTTCCTCCCACCGGACCGACAACAATACCCTACGTGTCATTGTGGGAAACGACATAGCCGTAAAAGCAGCAAGAAATGGCGAGACAAAGCCATGGCCCGAAGGCAGTATCCTTGGAAAACTAATCTGGAAGGACTCAGTGGACTCGGAATGGGAGGATGCAACGGTACCAGGAGATTTTGTCCACTCGGAATTTATGGTCAAAGAGAGTGTTCGCTATCGGACCACAGGTGGCTGGGGATATGCGCGTTGGATTGGCATGGAAAAAAAGCCCTACGGTATAGACTCTTCCTCGGGGCAGGTTTGTTACGAATGCCATATGGCGGTGGAAGAAAATGACTATGTATTCAGCCATCCGGTTACACTGCCTTAATGCATAGAGCCCCTTTTTAGCTAAGCAGTGTTCTTTTGCATGCTTAGTTTCACATCCCAATATGTGCTTGTGTCGCTAAATGAAAAAACTCTCCAGGGAGGTAGCACCTTGAAATATAGACTTAAAAGTATCTTACTCTTTGTATTCCTACTCGTTTCAGCTGGTTTTTTACTGGCAAACGAAAATACACCGTTAACTGATGTATCAAATAAGAAATCTTCCACCTACGAGAAAGCCATCTTTGCTGGTGGATGTTTCTGGTGCGTCGAAGCAGACTTTGCAAAGCAGAAGGGAGTGATCGACGTTGTCTCCGGCTACACCGGTGGCAACACGAAGAACCCAACGTATAAAACATACGCCGACCAGAACCATTTTGAGGCCGTGGAAGTTACCTATGACACGAGCGTTACATCATACGAAGAACTATTGAATTTCTTCTGGCGACATATTGACCCAACAGATGGTGGCGGTCAGTTCGTTGACCGTGGTCCTGAATATCGTTCGGCCATTGTCTACCTCAACCAACAGCAGCAGGCTCTTGCCGAAAGAACGCGACACAATCTTGAACAGTCTAAACTCTTCAGCAAACCCATCCACACAGAAATCACCCCATTTATATCCTTTCATAGGGCGGAAGAATATCATCAGAACTACGCAAAAAAACACTCCATAAAGTATCGTTTTTACAGATACAACTCTGGACGGGATCGTGTTATTTCCCGTTTATGGGGAGGGGAAAAAGAGGCCCCCAAACAAGCTCTGTCCACACAGGGACAGATTGAGAAAAAACTCACTCCACTTCAATACCAAGTAACTCAAAAAAATGGTACCGAACCTCCATTTACCAACAAATACTGGAGCAACAATAGAGAAGGGATTTATGTGGATATCGTGAGCGGTGAAGCTCTGTTTAGCTCCACGGATAAGTTTAAATCAGGAACCGGATGGCCAAGTTTCACTCAAGTACTTGCGAAGGAAAACATCGTTGAAAAGATGGATCGATCCTTTTTTACGACCCGTACTGAAGTGAGAAGTAGAAGTGGCGACTCACACCTGGGTCATGTCTTTAATGATGGGCCACTTCCCACAGGCTTACGCTACTGCATCAATTCTGCGGCCCTGGAATTTATTGGACGGGAAAACCTAAGTACAAAAGGCTACGGTGAGTATGAGGCACTGTTTGCCACAGACAGTTAAACCTTGATTTAAGGAATAAAGGGAACCAGGCGGGACGTAATCTTACCGACAGAAAGATTCGTCCTACCTGTTATCTACAGTTGACGTTTGTACAGTACGTTCCCGCTGAAGGCAACAAACTAATGGCTCAGTTTGACCCTTTGGCTGCCGCGCTCACCCTTGAAGTTGAAATGCTTGTTCAGTCTCAGGTAGATGAGCTTAATGACAATATGGGAGAGATAGAATCGAGAATCAACCATAGTATGAATGTCAATAAAATCCTCGCACTTGTCCACAATTTGGCCAAGGGGGACATGACCACCACCATAGATGTCAGGTGTCAGGATGAGCTTCATGAGATTGCAGAAAACCTCTATGAGATGCAAACACAAATCAGTAATACCTTGCGCGATGTCATCCAGGGCAACGAGATGCTTGGAACCTCATCTCTCGATCTTTCCTCGGTGGCTAACCAGATGTCATCAAATACAGAGCAAACAACCGGCAAGGCAAACACAGTTGCCACTGCAGCAGAAGAGATGAGTGTCAACATGGATTCAGTTGCTGCCGCTTCAGAAAAAAATTCGGTCAATGTGAATATGGTTGCTTCAGCAGCAGAGGAAATGTCCACCACCATCACGGAAATTGCCGCAAATACCGAAAAGACAAGTGTCATCACACAAAAAGCAGTCGATCAAGCGACAAACGCATCTAACCAGATCAACGAGCTTGGTACTGCTGCACAGGAGATTGGCAAGGTAACAGAGGCTATCACAGAAATATCCGAGCAGACAAATCTTCTTGCCCTGAATGCTACTATTGAGGCAGCCAGAGCAGGAGAAGCAGGTAAAGGCTTTGCTGTCGTTGCCAACGAAATCAAAGATCTTGCCAAACAGACTTCTCAGGCAACTGGAGAAATTAAAAATAAGATTTCTAAAATTCAGAATGCCACCAATAATTCGGTCACAGAAATCACATCAATTACAGAAGTTATACATGAAATAAGCGAAATGGTTGCTCTTGTCGCAAGTACTATCGAAGAACAGGCCGCAGCCACTCAGGAAATATCAACCAATGTTTCTCAAGCTTCGCAGGGTATTCAAGAGGTAAATGAGAATGTGGCCCAGGCGTCCTCAGTGACCAGAGAAGTGGCTGCCGACATTGCAGACGTAGGGCACAGTCATCCAATGCAATTAACACAAGCAGCACCCAAGTAAACCAGAGTACTGAGCAATTAAAAGAGCTTACGGAAAGATTGAAAGGGTTACTAAACCACTTCAAGGTGTGATGATGCCAAAAAAGTCATATGTGTGGAGGGAATGACTCAGCAGTACTTCAAAATTCACGGTACCAAGTAAGAACGCTCTGGTATCTTGAATAAATAGATAAGTGAAGTGATAAGAATAGTCCGTCGGCGACGATGGCGTGGATGTGGGGATGCCACCGAGCATACTCGCTGAATGTCTGGATAGTCATTGTTGCCCCGTAAACACCGTTTTTTTTTAAGCCTGTAGCTATGCGAAGCAATTTCAAGAGGCTATCCAAAGGCTGTTCACACCTTTTACCGACGAACGGCCCGCACATAACCTCTTTGCTTTGGAATGTATTGACGCTCCGGATCGCAGTTATCGTCAAGTTCCCAGGTACCCACTCGGCCCTCAAGATCAGGTTCATCTGACCAATAAATCCCTTCTACTTTCATTTGACAGGCACCGTTCTGCTGCAGATCAAATGTTGTATAGAGACCATACAATTCTATGATAGTTGGTAAACGCCAGTCATCATGGTCACCAACTCTCAGAGTTGTTGCATAATGTTGAGCCGCATCCAGAGAGTCAAAGGCCTTACTCTTTCCAATTTGCCACATAAGCCCTGTTTCCTTATCCTGGCACACTCCAGCAACTGGAACAGTCAGCCTGTCGTCCACGATAAGAGAACTAATACCTTTCTGACCTGCCCCGCCGCCGCAACCAGTGAGCAAGACAAAAAACAATCCTACAATTATCATGTTCCAGCGGACAAGATTTCCATTACCTCTTGCATATTCTCGCTTCATCATACAAACCCTCCATGTTTCTAATTTTGTACCGAACAATCGGTACATTTTTCTATCAAAAAAAATCAACTCAACGGTATCAGTAAGCCATGAATAGCAGTAATGCAGACCTCCAGATTCTTTCCGTCCTGATACACCCGGGCAAGCATGATCCCTCCCTCGAGAAGAGCAACGATAGCTATAGCCAATGACTCCGTCGAGAGTGGTGGGTCTACAGCTGTTAAATCTGCTTCCAGTTGCAACTCCTGCTCAATAAGCTCGATCCAGTGGCTAAAAACCTCTCGAATGATCTGTCCGAACCTGGAATTTGCATCAGTCATCTCCAGTGCAGTGTTACCAAACAGACAGCCAGCAACAAAGTCACCCTGCTGTATAAGGCCCTTGATGGCATTACAGGAATGGAGAATCCGGGGAACCATCCGGTCGCCCACGAAAGAGTGTTCCAGGATAGTGAAAAATTCATCCCTGGCATCAAGCAAAACGGCAAGCCCCAGCTCTTCCTTACTGGGAAAATGATAGTAGAGATTCCCCTTTTTTACCCCCGTAGCAGCAATGATGGTACTGATACTAGTGTTCTGAAATCCCTGGAGAGTGAAAAGCCTGCGACTCTCCAGTAAGATATGACTCCTCGTTTCCTGTCCTTTTGTCTGCAACACCCTGTCTCCCTAAAATAAACTGACCGTTCGGTACAAACTAACGTCTTCAAAGGCGCAAGTCAATATTTTTCTCTGCAAAAAAGTACGCGGGGTTAAAACTGCCACTAGAGAGATCAGGAGGGATTAGCTTTTTAGCTGAAAAATGTTCGGCTGCCTACACAAGAATTTATTTCTTAACGGACACTGGGAATAAAGCGATATACAAGAAACTTCTCAGCCTTCCGGTCTCAGAATTTTCAGCTCTCTTGCACCACGGTACTGTTGTCTTGGCCGAACGGCCATGGCTCGAAAGCGTCTCTTCACTGTCTTAAAGGTGCGAAACTGGTTACCGGGAACAAAATTAAACCCCAGCACCTCCGCGTCATTTGCAAAGTCTCGGCTCCAGACATCTCCGGGAACCCTTTTAAACAAGGGCGTTAACAGATCTGCTTTCTTATTCTTTTTATATAAGCCCCTAAGTTCTTTTATCCCCGGCAAACGCCATCTGCCTCCACCAAGAGTTAGCTTTTCCGCCCATTCCTGAGCGGCTATCCAGTTTGTATCCTCATCGGGCCCACAAAGCCATTCAAGAGCAGAATAGCAGTCACATATAATTCCATTATCATACCGAGTATAGCGACCATCCCGCATAATAATGGTTGGTTGCTTAAAATAGAGCACATTTGGAGGCCTGGATAAGGGGGCGCGAAAATGTTCTCTTTTTAATTCAACAATATTATTTGATTTACTGGCTATCTGATTCATATTTTTACGGTTATTTAAAAGGAAGAAAGTTCAAATTTTTCAGAACAGACCAACTGCACAGACAAGCAAAGAAACTCCGTAAACTGCCTGCTTTTTACCTTCAAATCTGATAAAATCAAAACAGGATACATTCTGCCATTGTCTGACTCTTCGACACATTGGCCCAATTTCAATAGTAAAACTAAGCCTCGTGCCCAAAAATGCTTCCCCCAATATCGTTTTTCACATGCGGGAACTCTTTAAATATTTTACGAGACACACATCTTTTTACTCTTTCCATGATATCAGATGGAGAAAAATTCGGTGGAGCGGATACCAGAATATGTACCTGGTCCTTACTCACAACTCCACGCAATATGCAAATTGTCCACATGTTTGGCAAACCAAATCACGAACACGAATTGCAACATCTCCATGCAATACGTGATAACGGTATTTCGTTCCCCATACAGAATGTATATTCTATTTTATATTTAGTATGAGTGCCACAAAATATAACGTAACTGCTAGCAAAATGCTATTCGCACAAAGACAAATGTTTTAACCTTTTACAGAAACAATAAAAAACCCAATGGAAACACTTCAGGATATCATGACCGCGCCGGTACTCAGTGTCACCCCGGATACCTCCGTGGGAGACGCCCTGGGAATCATGGAACGGGAAAAACTCAGTGCTCTGGTCGTTGCTGAAAACAAGAAACCCCTCGGAATATTTACCGAACGGGCACTGATTCAAATCCGGGCAGGCGGAACAATTGATTACTCCTGGCCCATGCATACCGTTATGAGTTCTCCTCCGCTCACCGCCTCCGTTGACATGGATTACCGGGAGGCATACCAACTTCTCCTGCAGCATCGCTTCCGGCATCTGGTTGTCACGGACCACGATGGTCTTCTTATGGGAATTATCACCGGAACAGATTTTCTCTCCCATCTCGGACTCGAATATTTTATGGAATTTAAGAGTGTGGGGCAAGTTATGAGCCGAGATGTCGTCAGCCTAAAATCCACTCTTTCCGTCTACGCCGCCCTGAAACTAATGAATGATCGCCGGATCAGTTCACTGGTGATGGAAGACAATGGATTTCCAATGGGCATTATCACCGAACGCGATCTCCTTCGTCTTATTCGTTCCAAGAAAGATCTAAAGAGGATCACTCTTCACGATGTAATGAGTACCCCCGTGCAGACCGTTTTCTCCGATGTCTCTAGTCATGAAGCCGCAAAAATCCTCACAAAAAATAGACTCAGACGCCTGGTTGTCACCAACAGCAGTGGCCATTGTGTCGGAATCATAACAGAAACCGATATGGTCAAGGGGTTGCGAACCAGTTATACGGATCATCTGAAGGGTGTTATCCAGCAAAAAGATAAACAACTACGGCAGGTCAAACAGCAGATCGAGGAAGCGGCTATCCTTGACAGTATGCTGCAATCCGTCGGTGATATGGCGATTTCCATTCTCGATCCTGACTTGATGATCCTTATCCATAACCAGGCCGCAGGAAAACTCTATGATTCCCCAGGTGAAAGCGTCATAGGGAAAAATGCCAGCGTTTTATACAAAGACAACGCCAATTTGAAACAATTTATAACAGCTGTGACAGAAGCTGACACCACTGGTCGGTACGAATTTATTATGCAACAGCAGAAAGACGGAATGCGGCGCTACCTCACAAGTACTATCTTCGCCATCCGCAACCGTAAAAATGAAAAAGCTGGTTTTGGACTCATCTCAAGAGATATTACCGAACAGGAAAATGGAGTACTGGAGCTTGAGCAGAAAAAGAAGGAGGCAGAAGATACGAATATCGCCTTAAAAGTGATGCTGGATCAACATACCAGGGCAAGGGAAAGCATAGAAGAACAGATATCCATCAAATTACAGGAACTGGTGAATCCCTACCTTAATCTGCTCGGGAATTCGTCGGTCAACGAGAAACAGGCTGAAACCATACGCATTATTCAGGCACATATCGACTCCATCAGCCAACAATTCTCACCAAAAGCAAGGGAGATCATGCTGAAACTCTCCCCTAGAGAAAGTATGATCAGTGATCTGGTACGACAGGGAAAAACAAGTAAAGACATTGCCGAAATCCTCCATATTGGCCTGCGTACCGTCGAAACATATCGCAACAATCTGCGTAAAAAACTGGGCATCAACAAGAAAAAAGTAAGCCTTCAGACCTTCTTGACGAACAACTTTAGCGATCAATAGCACCCCATCACAACGAACACAGTATTTACCTCAGTATTATTAATGTGTTTTTCCTGTATTGACTGATACTGAACGAAGATGATATACCTTCCTATATAAAACATATTTTTAAAAAATAGTCGGACACATATCATTGCTCATATTTGCGTTTCAATCACGTTTTATCGGGAGAATAAAACCATGACAGTCAAAAAAACAGTCCCTGCCAGCAAAGCATCGACGTCAGATAAAGAAACAACAGAAAAAAAACCCCCTGCCGACAAGGCAAATAAAGAGATCAAAGCGTCTGCCAAGCCCAAAGATGTCAAAAAAGTGGTTCAGAATAAAAAACAGACAAGCCCAGAAACAGAGAGCAAAACAAAAGCACCAAAGATAAAAAACCCCAAGGTTGTTCTCTACAAAAAGAAAGGCATCCTCCTGGAAACCCTGTTCGACGAGCATGAGCAGATGTCAAAAAGCTGCCAGGTATTGAGTAAATACCAGAAAAAAGCTATTCGAAGATATCATCGAGAGGAGGCACTCAAACCCTACCAGGCTGAGCTTATCAGGATGCAGAAATGTCTGGAAAACAATAATAGCAAAATGATCATCTTGTTTGAAGGCCGTGATGCGGCCGGTAAGGGCGGCACCATCCGCCGTGTAACACGTTATATGAACGAAAAACATTATCGGGTGGTTGCCATGGCAAAACCGAGCGATCAGGAAAAATCCCAATGGTATTTCCAAAAATACGCCGCCCAGCTTCCATGCGGCGGTGAAGTCGTTCTCTTTGATAGGAGCTGGTATAACCGCGCCGTTGTAGAACCTGTTTTTGGATTCTGTACTCCCGATGAGTATAAGAATTTTATGAGAGGAGTGGTTGGCTTTGAGAAGGATCTGGTTCGTCAGGGTACCATACTGGTAAAACTCTACTTCTCTGTTACCAAGGAAGAACAGGAAAAACGCTTTAACAGAAGAAAGACAGACCCACTCAGGCAGTGGAAACTCTCTGAGATTGACGTTCAGGCACAGGATCGCTGGGATGATTTCACCAACCAGAAATATGAAATGCTCAAAAAATCGCATACCAATATTGCACCTTGGACCATCATCCGCTCAAACAACAAGCATGAAGCCCGGCTCAATGCAATGAAAACAATCCTTAATGCGGTTCCCTATGAGCGCGGAAGCACTGATCTTAACTTTGTTCCCGACCCAAAGGTTGTTATTTCCGGTTCCCGTGAAAAAGAGATTATGGATGCTCAGCGAATTAAACTCGGTAGTTTTGTGGGATAGTGACGTCGTACAAAAAAACAACTTATCAACGTAATAATAGAAAGGGTGTCGTTATGGGAAAGAGTAAACAGGATACAAAAAACATTAATAAGTTAGCAGAAGGAACGGCCATCAGAAACCGGGATGCCAAGGAAAGTAAGAACCGTCAGGCCGTGTGGATCAAGAAATGGCATATGGAATATGAGGAAGATCTGCGGGTTCTCCAGATTGAACTGATGAAAATGCAGCAATCCATGCAGTCCAGCGGTAAAAGGGTGCTGGCTATTTTTGAAGGCCGGGATGCAGCGGGAAAAGGAGGCACCATCAAGCGGATTATTGCCCACCTCAACCCCAGAAGATACAACGTTGTTGCACTCGCAAAACCCAATGAGACAGAACTCACCCAGTGGTATTTTCAGCGTTACACCAGCCACCTGCCAGCAGCCGGCGAATTCACCATCTTTGACAGGAGCTGGTATAATCGGGCTATGGTTGAACCGGTTATGGGGTTCTGCAGCGATGAACAGAACAAACGATTTTTAAAAGATGCCCCGATGCTGGAGGAACTCCTGGTGAAGGATGGAGTAACCCTATTTAAGTTCTATTTTTCGGTTTCCAAAGAGGTGCAAAAAGAGCGTTTTGATTCCAGAAAACATGATCCTCTGAAACAATATAAACTCTCTCCTGTCGATAACCTGGCCCAAAAATACTGGAATGAGTATGCAATTCGAAAATTCCAGATGCTTTCTGAAACCAACCGCAGCATAGCGCCCTGGACCATTATCCGTTCCGACAACAAAAAACATGCCCGGATAAACTGTATTAAACATATCCTTTCCAATATGGACTATGAGGGAAAACTTCCCCTCAAACAACTCACTCCAGATCCAGAGATCGTTGTCTCAGGAATTGATGAACTGCGCCATATGGAAAAGAATCTGATGACACCAGGGAAACTACATGGCTAATCAACCAAAGCGACCGGTGATATACTCCTCCGTCAGTCTGTGACGTGGGTTGGTAAAGACCCGGTCAGTAGTTCCAACTTCAATCAGATCACCAAGATGAAAATAGGCCGTCCGCTGGGAAACTCGGGCGGCCTGTTGCATGTTATGCGTTACGATCACGATGGTATACTGCTCCTGGAGCTCGGCTATCAGATCTTCAACCGTTGCAGTGGCTATGGGGTCAAGAGCTGAGCAGGGCTCATCCATCAGTATAACTTCTGGCCGTACCGCAATGGCCCGTGCAATGCAAAGTCGCTGCTGCTGCCCCCCGGAAAGGCTTGTTCCCGCCTGATCCAGCCTGTCACTCACTTCTTTCCACAGGCCCGCTTTTTTCAAAGAACTCTCCACAATACCATCGAGATCCGTCCGTGATTCAGCCAAACCATGAATCTTAGGGCCATAGGCAACATTATCATAGATGGACTTTGGGAAGGGATTTGGTTTCTGAAAAACCATTCCGACCTGAGCACGAAGCGGCACCACATCTACGGACTTATCGTAGATATCCAACTCATCAAGATAAATATCCCCGAGCACACGACAAATATCCACGGTATCGTTCATTCTGTTTAAACAGCGAAGGAAAGTGGATTTACCGCAGCCCGATGGCCCAATCATTGCCAGCACTTCATTACGTCCCACATCGATGGACACATCTTGGATAGCCTTTTTATCACCGTAGTAAACATTCACACCACGGCAGGTCATACGGGCATCATCAACGAATGGACGACCAACGGTTTTTCGACTCTCTCGATCAACCTTTTCCGCCACCTGAATTTCCTCTTCTGCCATTGTCGCTCCCGGAAAAGGAAAACTGCCACTGTTATCAAGGGTCGCACTCATTGCTTCCATTTGTTTTTATTCCTGCTGCTAAAGAAAAAACGATACCAGCAGGTCGGAGTTTCATTCCCCCGACCTGCCGTAAACAAAACGCCAGTAAACCTGAACCTGTACCGCAAAGATTATTTTGTAAGAGTCAGCGGTTTCAACTCTGCGATATCCGCTGCAAACTGCTTTCGTTCTGCAACTGGCATTGGGATAAGCCCTTTATCGGTAAGGTAACCCTCTTCTCCCCATGCTTTATCACTTGCAAAATCGCCCAGAAACTCAAGCATTCCCGGAACGACACCAATATGAGCTTTTTTGGCGTAAAAATAGAGAGGACGGGAAACGGGATATTTACCCGCTGCAATATTTTCAAAGGTAGGAGCCTCACCACCAACGATTGAGCCTTGAATTTTATCCGCATTCTGATCAAGAAAACTGAACCCGAAAATACCAAGCGCCTTCGGATTGGCATTAAGCTTCTGGACAATCAGATTATCATTCTCTCCAGCTTCCACATAGGCACCATCTTCCCGTACGGTGTGACAAACTTCCTTAAAGTGTTTCTTGTCTTTTTTCTTCAGTGCTTTTATCCAGCCAATCTGCTCACAACCGCCTTCCATTGCAAGTTCCACAAAGGCATCACGGGTACCGGAGGTTGGAGGAGGGCCCAGCACTTCAATTTTGATATCGGGAAGGCCTACGTTGACCTCTTTCCAGGTTTTATAGGGATTCGCAACCAGTGTTTCCCCGCCATCGGGACTTGGAACCTCTTTGGCAAGTGCCAAAAAGATATCTTTTTTGCTCAAAGTCATCTGCGCTGCTTTTTTAGAGCTTGCCATAACAATTCCATCGTAGCCGATCTTCACTTCAATGATTTCCTGCACTCCATTTTTCTGACACTTTTCAAACTCGGAATATTTAATCCGACGAGATGCATTTGTGATATCCGGCGTTTCTATCCCGGACCCGGCACAGAAAAGCTTCATACCACCACCGGACCCCGTTGATTCAATCTTCGGTGTCTTAAATTTTGTCCTCTTCCCAAACTGCTCTGCAACCGTAGTTGCAAAGGGATACACCGTTGACGAGCCAACAACTGCAATATAATCGCGCCCCGAAGCGGCCGATGCATTTGAGACCATGGAAACAGCAAACAGCGATACTGCAGTAAAAAGAATTCCTTTTTTCAACATTGATTTTCTCCTTGAATAATTATCTGATATATTCTTTAAATTTTGATTTACGTCCTCTTCTGCAATACGGATAACCTACCGACAGATTGTTAGAATTCTATAAGGATGGTATTAGGAGATCGTTACAAACTTCTACCAGCGGCGCTCAAATTTCCTGCGAAGAAAAACCGCCACTGCATTCATGGATATAAGAAAGCCAAGCAAAACCATAATGGCAGCCGAGGTCCTTTCAACAAAGGCGCGTTCAGGGGAATCGGCCCAGAGGTATATCTGTACTGGCAGTACAGTTGAAGGATCCGTGAGGGAACCTGGAACATCGACAATAAAGGCCACCATTCCGATCATCAGCAGAGGTGCAGTTTCGCCAAGGGCCTGGGCCATACCGATAATCGTTCCAGTCATCATTCCGGGCATGGCAAGGGGCAAGATATGATGGGTTATGGCCTGCATTTTCGAGGCCCCGACACCAAGAGCCGCTTCACGAATGGAAGGAGGTACGGACTTTAACGATGCCCTTGATGCAATTATTATGGTGGGCAGAGTCATAAGGGTCAAGACCAGACCACCAACCAGAGGGGCAGAACGAGGCATGCCGAATACGTTTAAAAATACGGCAAGGCCAAGCAGTCCGAATACAATTGATGGCACTGCGGCAAGGTTATTGATGTTCACCTCTATAAGGTCCGTCCACTTGTTTTTTGGTGCAAACTCCTCAAGATATACAGCCGTTGCGACACCAACCGGAAAGGCGAGAAGCAGTGTGACGGCGAGGGTAAAAAGAGAACCAACGGCTGCCCCGCGAATGCCTGCCAGTTCCGGTTCTCTGGAATCACCGGCCGTAAAAAAAGTGGTGTTCAACTTCTTTTCAAGTCGTCCCTCTGCTACAAGCTGATCAATCCAGGAAACCTGTTTGTCATTCAGACGTCTGTCACTTTCGGGAACATCCCGGGAAATATACCCCTTTAGAAACATATCCACTTCATCATCGGCGGGCAGCCATATGTTCATGCTGGTGCCAATAATAGTGCTGTCCTCCATCACTATTTTCTGGAGCCTATAGGATGCACCGCTGCTGACCAGTTTGACTAATTTTCGTTTATCACTGCGCCCCGCAACTTCTGGAAAAAGTGTTTTTATGGATTGTTTAACCAGTGCCCCGTAATTCGCGGTAGACAGCGCGTCCACATCAAACTGCTCCGCCTCGAAATGAATATCGAGCAGAATCTCAGTCTGCATAAAAGCGGACCAACCATTGGATGCAATAGAGACAAACAGAAGACCGAGAAAACTGATACTTGCGATAACGGCACTGAGCCCAAAGAGCCGAAAACGTCTTTCCCGCCGGTAGCGTGCAGCAAGTCCAACCGTAACTCTGTCCATTGTTGATACTTTCTTTTCTACCTGCATACTATCTCTTCCTCTGGCGTAATTTCGCCAATAACACGCGATGCTCTTGAACTATCACTCATATTCTTCACGATATTTTCGGACCACATAGAGTGCAATCACGTTCAAAACCAGGGTGACAATAAAAAGCAGCAGACCAAGTGCAAAGGCTACCAATGTTTTTGGGCTGTCAAACTCCTGATCTCCAACCAGCAGAGTTACAATCTGAACCGTCACCGTAGTCACGGCCTGCAATGGATTTGCGGTGAGATTTGCAGACAAACCAGCCGCCATAACAACGATCATGGTTTCCCCAATCGCCCGTGATGCCGCAAGCAGCCCCCCTCCAACAATCCCGGGAAGGGCAGCAGGAAGAATAACGTTGAGAATGGTCTCACTCTTTGTTGCACCGAGCCCATAGGAGCCATCCCGCATGGCCTGTGGAACTGCATTTATCACATCATCGGAGAGAGAGGAGACAAAAGGGATAATCATAATCCCCATTACAAGCCCTGCAGCCAGAGCACTTTCAGATGAAACATTCAGGCCAAGAAATTCTCCGCTGCCACGAATAAACGGAGCCACCACCAGGGCCGCAAAAAAGCCATAGACAACCGTGGGCACCCCGGCCAGAATCTCCATTATAGGTTTGGCCCAGGCACGCACTCTGCCACTCGCATATTCCGACAGGTATATGGCAGACATCAACCCGATTGGCACAGCCACAGTGAGGGCAATGCCAGAAATCATAAAAGTACCGGCGAGCACGGGCACGGCACCAAAGCTTCCTGAACTTCCCGCCTGATCGGCACGCATGGCCATCTGAGGGCTCCATTTCATACCAAAAATAAAATCTGTGAGAGGAACATGTTGAAAGAATCTGATGGATTCAAAGAGAACGGAAAGAACAATTCCGATGGTGGTAAGAATCGCTATGGTGGAGCATACGATAAGACCTGTCTGCACAATTCGTTCAACATGATTTCTAGCACGCATCTCAGGACGGATACGTCTGTACACAAATGAAGCAGAAAGAAGTGCCAGCGAAAACATGACCACGCCAAGTGCGCTCCGCCCTATACGTTCCAATCCCTGATACTGAAGCGCTGCCTGCTGCATTACCGGATCAATATCCCTGGCAGCGACATGTCCAGCAACCAAAGTATGTAGATTGTTAACCAGTAAATTGGTCTGTTCAGCCGGAAGATTCTGCATGGAAGACGGCAGAGTTTTTAGTGCCAATGCCGTAAATATTGTATCGGAAAAAAGCACCCAGAATCCAAATATTGTAAGCGCAGGTAAAACACACCAGACTGCGGTCAACATCCCGTAGTACCCAGGACGCGAATGCAATTTCCTCGGGACACCTTTTCCGCCTGAAAGCGAAAAAGCCCGTCGTTTTCCCTGCATATATGAGAGGGAGGCAAGAATCAGAAGAATAGCCAGAAAGTAGGATGAGGACATCTAATCCGTCTCCCCGCGCACGATTTTCCCTTCTACAAGATAAATAACCTCTTCTGCAATATTTTTAATCCGATCTCCAATCCTTTCCAGATGACGGGCTAACAGATACAGATTCACCAGACACTTTGCGTGTCCCGGTTCCTCGTTCAGCTCTTTAACGACGTGTCTGTATGCCTGGTTACGCAGCTGATTTACCTCTTCATCTTCAAGGAAAACCCTGCGCGCCAGATCTGAATTTTCGGTAACCAATGCATCGAGTCCCAGCTTAAACATCTGCAGCACTCTGCCAAACATCGGCTCATACTCAATGGTAAATTCGAGGGTGGAGTCTTTACTAATTGTCTGAACACGTTTGGCAATATTGACGGCATTATCCGCAATACGTTCAAGCTCGTTATTAATCTTTATAATGGCAATCAGAAGGCGCAGATCCGAGGCAACGGGCTGGTGAAGAGCAAGAATTTTGAGGCATTCCTCCTCCACTTCAATTTCCATTTCATCGATTTCCCAATCCGTGCTTATAATCTCCTGCAACAGCGCCGGATCTCTGGTCTGCATGGCAAGACTCGCCTTTTGCAGACGATCCTCAACCAGGGAACCAAGAATCATAAATTTGTTTTTGAGTTTATCGACTTCTCGCTGAAACGTTAACTGATGTGCCAAAATTGATTCTCCCGAAAAATACTGAAATAATGTTCAGCTTTTTAGACCCAATCTGTTTTAGAATTTTGTTAGAGTTTTGTTCGGATTGCGTTAGAAGATTTTGCGGATTGGGGAAAAATATGTCTCAAAAGAAGACGACAAAGGAATCACCGGAGAGTTATTGACGCAACACCAGTTAGAATGATTAGTTTCCCTCCCCATTCCTGCGAAGATTGACAATCAAGTTTCTGCACGGTACTCTAACAAACTCCAAGACCACAAGTCCTGAAGCTACTGTTGTTATTAAAGGGTTCCGACCATATTTAACCAGATTTACGAAGGATGACTGAATGAAATTATTATTACTCTGTTCTATTTTCTATTTTATGAGTTTTGTCTCAGACGGCTTCTGTTCCCCACTCTCTACCCAGGCAGAAATAATACCAACACTGACAGCTCCAGAAGTTAAAAATATAATCGACAGTGGAGATGTGCTTCTTATAAACACCCTGAGTTCCATTGAATTTGAAATCCAGCACATCCCCACATCCATCAATATTCCGGTGGTCACCATGAAGGACACCGATGCCCTCCCCAAGGACAAAAACAGTCAGCTTATTTTCTACTGTATGGGAGTCAGGTGACCCTATAGCATCAGGGCTGCAAGGATTGCGGTCGGTCGAGGGTACACCAATGTTTTTTCCTTTACCGGAGGGATTCCGGAATGGCGTAAATTCAATTACCCGATAACAGTCAACAAGCAGTGGCAATCACAAAGAGTAACGAAGGTATCACCTGAAAAACTGGAAACTCTCCTTAAAGGACAGGAGTTTTATATCCTGGATGTCCGGCCCAGAGATTTTATCAAAAATGCCTCTTTTATTGAGGGAGCATATTTTTGTCCTCTGGTGCATCTGGCAAAATGGTATACGGAAATCCCCAGTGACAAACCCCTTATCATCACCGATTGGGCAATGCGGCAATCAGTCATTGCCGCAAAATTTCTTCAGGAAAAAGATTATCAGGTTTTTGGCGTCCTCAAGGGGGGCATTGAACGCTGGAAAGCAGAAAACAGACCGGTGGAAGAAAGAGATCACTTCGATGCCACAGAGCTGCGTTACATCCCGCAGGAGTAACTTTTTTGTCGCGGTCTGAGAGAAGACGCAAAAAACCGGTACAATTCTGAGAGACACTCTCCCTGAGGAAACAGATACTTTGACCCAGCCACACCGCGCGCCCCATAGCAGACAAAACAGAAAATCTGTTCTTCGGTCATACATCAGCCTGCTGTTTGGGCTCCTGATTTTTGCCATTATCGGGAGTGGTACCTATATTTCCTACCAGCAAAACAGTGATGAGGTAAAGCGTAGAGATTCTAATCTCAAAGTGAAACTCGGTATGCTGGAAGCCATTCACAACAGTGAATTGTACAACCTTCGCAACACTTTGAGTATAGTAAGAGAACAGAACCAGAAAATTGCTGATTTTCTTGACTATGACAAAATAAACTCCATTAGAATCATGCTGGACAGCATCTCCCATATCCATGATCTGGATATTATTTTCTTCTTTGACGAAAACGAAACGCTTCTGACCACCAGCCACCGTACCCAGATTACCCACCCCGAATCTCCCGAATATACACTTCTGCTCGATGACAGAACCGAGCGCATCGGTGTTGCCCAGATACCAGCAGATATTATTGCCCAGCAGTTGCCAAACCTCGACTTTGATATAACCCAGAGCCATATTCTCTGTTTTAAATCGCTGATCCATCTCCTTCACGATAGCGGTGAGATATCCGGTTATTTTGTGCTGATTAAATTTATCAACGGCAACAAAGAACTGGCTGGAAAAATGGCGGAAATTATAGAGGATGACATCATCTATTATGACAGGAATAACAATACCGTCCTCAGCAGTTTTCCAGAGCGCCAGACCCCCTTTCCCATTGATGGGATTATTCAGCAGCAACACAAATCCTATTTTGTGGACACAAAGACAATCCAGAATTTTGAGCATCAACCCATAGCTCAACTCGTTGTTGCGACGGACAGCAGCCCTTTCCACGCCCAGCAGAGACGTCTTTTTCTCAATGTCCTTACCCCGTTTATCATATCTGTTATTATCTCGATCTGCCTCATTCTCTTCCTGAAATTCCGCATCTTCGACCAGCTAACCCGTTTAATCAATGTCCTGCGGAAAGTGGCGGAAGGAGAGGAAGGTTTACGGATGCGTCTTCCGGTGTCACCTGAAAAAATAGCTAAAGGCTCCCTTGACGAAATGGAACATATGGCCATCGATTTCAACGATATGATGGAGAAGCTGGAAAAAACATATAACCAACTTGCCGAAGCAACAAGTGCCGCGGAAAAGGCTGACCGTACTAAATCCGAGTTTCTGGCAAATATGAGCCATGAGATCAGAACACCGATGAATGCCATTATCGGCATGACGAATCTGACCCTGAATACAACGCTGTCTCCTCAGCAGACACACTACCTCGAATCGGTAAAGGTCTCTTCGGATTCACTTCTCTGCCTGATTAATGATATCCTTGATTTTTCAAAGATTGAAGCAGGTCAGCTGGAGCTCGAAGAACATAGTTTTTCACCACAAACAATTGTCAATCTGGCCATACAGACAATGACCATCCTGGCCAAGGACAAAGGAATTACACTTACAACCGAAATCGCAGACGATATTCCCGCAGCAGTTAGGGGAGACAGCCTGCGTCTGCGTCAGGTGTTACTCAACCTGTTAAGTAACGCCATTAAATTTACCAATATTGGCATCGTTACCCTGAAACTCGATATTAGCTCAACAAGCAGCGACAAAGCGATTCTGCACTTTGCTATATCCGATAGCGGGATCGGTATCGAAGCGGATAAACTTACAAATATCTTCAACCTCTTCACCCAGGCAGACAGCAGTACCACACGACAATTTGGAGGTACTGGCCTAGGACTTACTATCTGCAAACAACTCTGCGGCCTTATGGGAGGCGATATCATAGCGGAAAGCAAACCAGACCATGGTTCACTGTTCAGCTTTACTATTGCCGTCCGCAATGCGACTCTTGAAGACCTGCCCTCCAAAAATGAAATTGACGGCCTGTCCGCCACCCTGCCCCCATTGCGTATTCTTCTGGTCGAAGACAATGAATTCAATCAGGATCTTGCAAGGATTATCCTGGAGCAGGAGAATCACAAAGTCATTGTCGCCTGTGATGGCCTGGAAGCATTGGCAGCACTGGGCGAAAACACTTTTGATATTATTCTGATGGATGTCCAGATGCCTGAGATGGATGGGCTCACAGCCACCTCCATAATCAGATCCTGTGAAAAAGGAGACGATATTGTTCTGAAGCTTCCGGACGGCCTGCTTACCAGACTCAGAGCAAATCTGGGAGGTGGACATATTCCAATCATAGCCATGACCGCCCATGCCATGAGTGCCGATCGCACCCAGTGCCATAAAGCCGGAATGGATGAATATCAGAGTAAACCATTTAACGACCAGCAACTTTTCAGTGTCATTGGCCGCTTACTGCATGGCAAAAATGTCAAACCTTTGCCTCCCCCTCTTACAATCATATCAGAGAAGAGTACCAGCCAGCATCTCAGCCAAAAGATGATCAATATGTTCAGAAAGATGCAGCGCCCCGGACAACCCGACCTTCTCACCTTTATGATCAACAGTTATTTGGACAGCGCCCCCGGTCTACTGGAAGCAATCCACAAGGGAATTGCAGCCGATGACCAGGAAGTAACATGGAAGGCAGCCCATACCATGAAATCAAGTAATGGCCAGATAGGTGCCGTCCATATGGCCGCAATCTGTCTGGAGCTCGAGCAATTAGGCCGTGACAATATGTTACCTCAAAAAACGGCACAAAGACTGGCAACAAAACTAAACGATGAATTCAAGCTGGTAACAGAGGAACTCCAGCAAATACTCGCAGAACCCCTCTCAAGTCCCCTATCCTGCAAGACAGATCAAAAACCTAACGAGTGCTAAAAAGACACTTCTCTTCTCACTTAAGAAACACCTTCCGTAAACAAAGCCACTCCTCGATTAACCCTTTCGCCCCATCTTTTTTTAGAGTCATGTTAGGATTATATTAGGATTGCATTAGCAAGTCGTTTTTTGTTGCAGGCATGAGATTGCCAGGTAGAATTGGTTTGTCCTTATCCATAAATAAAACAAGTAAAACTAAACATACGTCAGGAGTATTCAGTGGGGAAAGCAAGTATCCTCGTCGTGGAAGACGATGCTGATATCCAACAGCTTGTCAGCTATAATCTACTCAAGGCCGGCTTTAATGTTACCTGTGCGGACTCCGGGGAAGAGGCGCTGCAGATTCTTGACAGAGAACCGATTGACCTGATTCTGCTCGACCTGATGCTTCCCGGGAAAGATGGCATGGAAGTGTGTTCCATAATCCGTGCTAAAGATGATTTTATTCAGCCGCCGATCATCATGCTCACGGCTAAAAGCGAAGAGGATGACATTATTACCGGGCTCAGCTGTGGGGCCGATGATTATGTGACTAAACCATTCAGCCCGCGGGTACTTATCGCCAGAGTTCAGGCACTACTTCGCAGAAAGCAGGAAAAGATAAATCGAGACTCTCTTCCCGACTCACAAACTATCTATATCCATTCCATGGTCATTCACCCCGGCCGCCATGAAGTTCTGGTAAATGATAAACAGGTTCATCTCACAACCACTGAATTCACCATCCTAGAACAACTTGCAGGACGTCCTGGATGGGTCTATAGCCGCCAACAGATAATTGATAAAATTCGGGGGTACGATTATCTGATAACTTCACGTGCTGTGGATGTTCAGATTTTTGGTTTACGCAAGAAGCTTGGTGAAACGGGTAAGTATATTGAAACCGTTCGGGGAATTGGTTACCGTTTAAAAGAGTGATAGTCGCAACTCATTTCCCCAATTTTCCCCCGACTCCATATTTCTGAACAACTCAGACAGGTTCTTTCCATATGAAAAACAGACGATTTTTCTGGCAGATTTTCCCCGCTGCCCTCTTTATTATTATACTCTCCATTTCTGCTGCCAGCTGGTATGGAACACGCCTTATCCGTTCCTTTCATTATCATGAAATGCAGGAAGATATTGGAGATCGTGCCCTGCTGCTTGCTCCTCATATCAATCAATTGCTCGACTCCAACGATACAAAGCTCCAGCAGTTCTGTCGTCAGACAGGCCGCGCTGCAGCTACCAGAATTACAGTAATTGCTGGAGACGGTACGGTGCTGGCCGATTCCAATGAAGATCCTGCTCATATGGATAAGCATAATACCAGACCGGAAATTCAGACAGCAAGCCGTGGCAAGAGGGGGGCTTCTCTTCGCTTCAGTAAGACACTGAGCCAGAACATGCTCTATGTCGCCATTCCCCTAAAAGCCGAGACGCCACAGGCTGGAGTCCTTCGCCTTTCAGTTTCTGCTGCAGCACTTGACACCGTCCTTGCTTCCATCAGAAAGCAGATGCTCTACGGAATATTCTTTATCGCTCTTTTGGCTGCAGGACTATCCTATTACCTGGCCAGACGTATCAGCACTCCCCTTGAAGAAATGCGCAGGGGCGCAGAAAGGCTCGCTGGCGGCGACACCACTCACCCGATTATTACCAATAATATCAATACACCAAGGGAAATCCGGGAGCTCTCTTGCTCTCTCAACAATATGGCAGAACAGCTCAATGGCAGGATTAAAATAATCAGCCAGCAACGAAATGAACTTGAGGCCGTCTTCAGCAGCATGACCGATGGTGTACTTGCCATTGGTCCCGACCATACAATCCTTCACATCAATCGGGCTGCAGCAAAGCTCTTTCATCTGGACCACAGGGCAGTTCACGGAGTAGTGCTTGAGGGAATCATCCGCAATAGAATCCTCCAGCAATTTCTAAACGATTCGCTACAGAGTAGCGATACCATCACAAAGGATTTGATCTTAATGGAAAACGGTCAGCAGCTGACCCTGCGCGCCCATGCGCATCCGCTTAACGATGGAAAAGATAAACGAATGGGAAGTCTGGTTGTTCTCCACAACTTGACTCGTATCAATCAACTGGAAAGTGTGAGGCAGGATTTTGTGGCCAATGTCTCCCACGAGTTAAAAACTCCGATAACAGCCATTCGAGGGTATGTGGAAACACTCCTCGATGGAGCGATGGATAATCACGAGGACACGGAAAAATTCCTGAAAATTATCCACAGACAGGGCAGCAGGCTCGATGCAATTATTGATGACCTGCTGACACTTGCCCGCATTGAAGATAGTGCTGAAAAGAAACAGATGGAGATGCAGGAAGAAGAAATCCTTCCCATTCTTCAGACAGTCATCCAGACCTGCAGTGTGGCATCACAGCAAAAAGAGATCACAGTCAGCGTAGAATGTTTGCCTGAGCACCTGAGAGCAACAATCAATCGCCCCATGCTCGAACAGGCACTTATAAACCTGCTCACCAATGGTATCAGTTATAGCCCGGAACAATCAACAATCCACCTGAGTGCTGAGAAACAAACCGATTCCGGTGGTGATCCAGGCATCCGTATCAAAGTTCAGGATCAGGGCCCAGGAATCAGTTCCGAACATCAGAAGCGTATTTTTGAACGATTTTACCGCTGTGATAAGGCAAGAAGTAGAGAGAATGGCGGGACAGGACTCGGGCTTGCCATCGTAAAACATATCGCGGACTGTCATCACGGCAGCGTGGAAATCAGCAGCCATATAGGAGACGGATCCACCTTTTCTCTTCATCTTCCCACGGCGTAGAAATAACAGCGAAGCCTGAAATACGCTATCACTCTTCAGCTTTGCCAAATCCTCCGCCACCTGGAGTACAGATACGGATTGAATCGCCAACGCTTGCACGAATTTCATTTTTACCGCCAAGATTCAAATGTCGGCCGTCCCGACGAATAAAGATGTTTTCACCCCTGCTACCTGTTTCCCCTCCTGCCAGTCCATAGGGAGAAAAGACCCTTCGTTCTGAGAGTATGGCAACATTCAGCGGTTCCAGAAATTCAAGCTCCCGAATCAGTCCATCACCACCACAGAATTCCCCCTTCCCTCCAGAGCCCCTGCGGATGGAAAACTCATGCAGTAACACTGGATACCGCCGTTCCAGGATTTCAGGATCCGTTATTCTGGTATTGGTCATATGGGTATGAACACCCGATTGACCATGCCAGTCGGGGCCTGCACCTGCACCTCCTCCAATCGTTTCATAGTAGCCAAAGCTGTCATTGCCAAAGGTGAAGTTGTTCATACACCCCTGTGATCCTGCCGCCACGCCAAATGCCTTTAGCACCACATCCACCACCCGTTGGGAGGTAAGCACGTTGCCGCCAACCACTGCTGCCTCGGGCGAGGGATCGAGAAGAGAACCTTTTGGGATAATAAGTTCTATGGGAATGAGACAGCCGTGATTCAAAGGGATTTCTTTTTCCACGAGACAGCGAAGACTGTAGAGAATGGCTGATTGAGTAACGGCTCGCGGTGCATTCAGGTTGCCCCAGAGTTCTATCCCTGTCCCCGTGAAATCAAAGATTGCACTTCCATCACTGCGATCAATGGTCAGTGTCAACTGAACAGGACTCCCATCGTCTAGATATTCCGTGGCCTGTATGGTATCTCTTTCAGCAAGCCCCTGATTTTTTGAAACTTCACAAAGACTCCTCCGAACCGCCTCTTCCGCCGTGTCCTGGACATGCATCATATAGGCCTGTACTACTTCCAGTCCATGATGCTCCACCATCTCCAGAATAAGATCAATACCCTTCTGATTGGCCGCCACCTGCGCCTTAAGATCGGACAGATTATCGCTGAGCTGGCGCGTGCCACTGATTACAGGGCGTCCCTGTTCAGATTGTAAATTTTGGGGAGCCAGTAATAATTCCGAGATACCCTGCTCCTGAAAGACATTCTCTGCAACAAGTTTAAAGGAGAGAATAGCCGCACCCTCTTCTATAAGCTGCCTGGAATCCGGCGGCATGGACCCAGGAGAAATCCCACCGATATCGGCATGGTGACCACGGCTGGCAACCCAAAAGATAATGGTTCCGTCCTGGAAGACTGGCGTCATCACGGTGATATCGGGTAAATGACTACCACCCGCCGCAGGATGATTCGCGACTAGTACATCCCCGGGCTGGATATCCTTCACCCTGCGAATCTGTTCCTTTACGGCTTCACTCATGGCACCCAGATGAACAGGCACATGGGGAGCGTTAGCTACAAGATTTCCATTTTCCCCAAACAGAGCACAGGAGAAATCGAGACGCTCTTTTATATTGGTGGAGATGGCAGTCTTCTGCAGCATTCTTCCCATCTGTTCAGCGATGGACATAAAGAGGTTACTGAAGATGGAAAGCTGTACCGGGTCAACCCGTGTAGCTGTTTTGTGACGATTCTGGCCACCGATCCGAATCTCCACATCACCATATTTCGTAATAATGGCTGTGCAATCCGGTTCAATCAGGATGGTACTGGTATCCTGGATCAAAATGGCAGGACCTTGAATGGTATGGCCCGCCTGTAAATCTTCCATAGTATAGAGATCGGTTTGTTGCCAGCCACTTTCAAAATAGCAGCGCACACTATCCAGTTTCCGGGCTGAAGTACCATCCGCCCTATCAATTTTGAATGATTTCAACTTCGAGGCTCTGCCAATGGAGCGAACCCGGAGATCATCAACCAGAATATTGCGGCCACTGAGCTCAAAGCCAAACTCTTGCCGATAGAGCGTTTGAAATGCCCCGGCAAAGTCCCCATCTGCAGGTTTTTCTATCATCATTGGACTATCCGTTCCCTGATAGCGCAGATTCAGATAGCGCAGGCTCTGTATAGCATCGTCCCTGATGCCAAGCTCACGAAGCTCTTGCACGGTTTCAAGCTCCAGAGCCGCGAGCTTTCGGCTAAGCCCCGTCACCCCATCTTGAGTCAGTACTTCAGCTGCAGGTTGCTGTTTCTCAGCCACCGTATCAGCAAGACCAATACCGTAAGCTGAAAGAATACCCGCAAAACGATGAATAAAAACAGAGCGAATACCAAGACTGTGGGCAATGGCACAGGCGTGTTGCCCCCCCGCTCCACCAAATGTGGCCAGCACATGCTCTTTACTATCAAAACCGCGCATCACCGAAACTTCACGAATGGGTCTAACCATTACCTCGTTGGCCACCTTAAGAAAGCCAAGGGCTGTCTCCTCCACCGACAGTGAAGAGCGTCCACTTTTCTTATAAAATAAGTTGATTGTATCGGTAAGCTCTGCCATCTGGCGGTAGCTTTCCTCAAAATCAAGGGGTTGGTCTTCGTTTGCTCCAAAAATATTGGGAAAATGTTCCGGCTGCAAACGCCCCAGTACCAAATTAGCATCGGTTACTGCCAGGTAGCCATTTTTCCGGTAGCAGACAGGGCCGGGATGGGCGCCCGACGATTCTGGACCAACCACAAACATCCCGTTATCAAAAAAGAGGCGCGAACCGCCGCCCGCCGCTACGGTCCTGATATCAAGCTGTGGGGCCTGAATGCGTACTCCTGCAGTTTTTGTTTCAAAAGTCAGATCATACTCACCACCATAACGGGAAACATCCGTGGACGTTCCTCCCATATCAAAGCCGATCACCGGTTTTTTTGTTTCCCGGTTAAAGGTGGTCATAGCATATCCGACAACACCGCCTGCAGGGCCTGAAAGAATGGCCCGGCTGCCACTAAAATCTTCAGCTGGTGCCAGCCCGCCATCGGATTGCATAAAAAGGAGCTGAGTACCAGCAAGATTATCCGTAAATCCCTTTTTAAAACTTTGCAAATAACTGCGAATATGCGGAGTGAGATAGGAGTCAACCATGGTGGTGTCCCCGCGAGAGACAAGTTTAACCATGGGCATCACCTGTGAAGAAAGAGAGACCTGATCAAACCCCATTGAAACAGCAAGATCGCCCACGACTCGCTCATGCTCTGGACAGGCGTAGGCGTGGAGAAAAACCACGGCAAGACTACTGATACCACGTTGCAGTAACCCTTCCAGTTGAGGCCGCAAAACGTTAAGATCGGGTTGCCTGAGAACCGCAAACTCTTCCCCCGTCACCCCTCGCATTTTTTTCTGCTGCACCTCTTCACCGGGGCGAATGAGTCGCAGCCGCTCATCGACTTCGATCACTTCCCGATACAGCAGATCCGGTTTTTTTATCCGTAGATCAAAGAGATTGGGTCTGTCCTGATTAGCAATTTGAAGAATATCACCAAAGCCCTTACTGATAATCAGGGCGCAGGACGCACCCTTTCGTTCAAGCAGGGCATTCGTGGCAACCGTGGTGCCCATCCGTATCCATTCGATCTGGGAGGCATCAATACCCTTCTCTGTTGTGCCTTTTGAATACTCTCCCAGAATTCGCCGAATCCCTTCACGCGGCGCATCATCATAGTTTTCTGGATCTTCAGACAGCAGCTTCACAACTTTAAAACCAGGTTCTCCCGGCACTTCAGCATAGACATCGGTAAAGGTGCCGCCACGATCAATGGAAAAGCGAAACAGGTTAGGTATTTTATTTTCAGCCATACTTATTGATCACTTATTTCCATTACATGCAAAGAAATCTTCCAGGACGGGCCCGAAAATCTTCTTGTTGTCACGGAACAGGACAGAAGAATAGAGATTCCGAGACAGATTGCCACTGAAACTCAGGTAACTGTAAAAGGAATCTGTAGGAGCTCGCCCCTTGCGAACGATTTTCCAGGTTCATCGGCACGTTCATTCACTCGGGGCGAGTACCTACACCAATAAGCGACGAAGCTGAGCTTGAATGGTAATCAGATTATCTTATAAGCCTGATCTCGTCAGCGATCACTGGAAAACAGCTCCACAAACTCACCGTACCCTTCGCTGTCAAGCTTCTCCTTTGGAACAAAACGCAATGCAGCAGAGTTTATACAATAGCGCAATCCGGTGGATGGAGGCCCGTCATCAAAGACATGACCAAGATGTGAATCACCATGTTTGCTACGCACCTCCGTACGCACCGAAAATAAGCCCCTGTCCTTCTTCTCGACAATATTTTTCCCCTCTATGGGACGATCAAAGCTAGGCCATCCTGTTCCGGATTTAAATTTATCCAGCGAACTGAACAGAGGTTCCCCGGAAACGACATCCACATAAATCCCCTCGGCCTTATTATCCCAGTATGTATTGTTAAATGGAGGTTCTGTACCCTCTTTCTGGGTAACCTTATATTGCAGATCGGTTAACGATGTACGAAGTTCAGTCTCCGATGGCCTTTGATAGGTTCCGGATTCCTGAGCAAGCTTTTGGGGCCAGACCGTATTTACAAAATAGTCCCGGCCCGAGCCCTTCTTATAGGATGTGTAGTGAGAGTAATTTTTCTTATAATAGTCTTGATGGTACTCTTCTGCCGGATAAAAGGGCTGCCGAGGAAGAATATCTGTCATAATGGGTTTATCAAACATTCCGGATTGCTGCAGTTTCTCCTTCGATGCTGTGGCCGTTTTCTTCTCCAGATCATCCCCAAAGAAAATGGCTGTCTTATAGTGAGAGCCACGGTCTGCAAACTGGCCGCCAGAATCCGTTGGATCTATCTGGTGCCAAAACAGTTCCACAAGCTCAGCATATGTTACCTGTTCTGGATTATAGCGCACTTCAACTGCCTCATAGTGCTCTGTCTGCCCCGAACTCACCAGGCTGTAATGAGCATCATCTTCCGTACCACCACTGTAACCCGCCCGAACATCAATAACTCCCTCAAGCTGTTCAAATGGTGGCTCCATACACCAGAAACAGCCTCCGCCAAACACAACCCTGCGCTCTTCAGCCATCGCTTCACTCCCCTGAATTAATAGTAGTATAGCGGTATAAAAAACCACTGCTATCCTTTGATATTGTCTCATTCGATTTCTCCATTTACTGGGAATTGTTATCACCCAAAAACAAATATGCATTTTCCGTGGAAGAAACAAGAAAAAAGAGAGCTCTTCTTTTCTTTTTTCTTGTTTCTAAATCGAATCTGAAGCGCTATAGTGCCAACATGAAAACTACATACAAATCCAAAGGAACTAAATTTATCTTTGTAACAGGCGGCGTACTTTCCTCTCTTGGAAAAGGGCTGGCTGCTGCTGCCATCGGTGCACTTCTGGAAAGCAGGGGGCTCACCGTCACCTTCCAGAAACTCGATCCCTATATCAACGTCGATCCCGGAACCATGAATCCTTTCCAGCATGGAGAAGTTTTTGTAACTGATGATGGGGCGGAAACGGATTTGGACATGGGGCATTACGAGCGTTACACCAACGCTGTTATGGCCCAGAAAAATAACTACACCACCGGTCGGATCTACTACTCAGTCATCACTAAAGAACGGCGTGGTGAATATCTTGGTGGCACCGTACAGGTTATTCCACATATTACAGATGAAATTAAGGCAGCTGTTTTGCAGCTTGATGGAACCGTTGATGTGGCTCTTATTGAAATCGGCGGTACCGTGGGTGATATTGAAGGGCTTCCCTTTATTGAGGCCATTCGTCAGCTGCGCGGGGATCTTGGTAAAGAAAACTCCATTTATATCCACCTCACCCTTATTCCTTTTATTAAAGCTGCAGGTGAGATCAAGACCAAACCGACTCAGCACTCTGTACGGGAACTGCGTGCAGCTGGTATCCAGCCGGATATTCTGGTCTGTCGTACCGAGGTCCCGCTCGAGGATTCTCTGAAAGCCAAGATAGGCCTTTTTTGTGATGTACCAACCGATGCAGTTATCACCGCAATCGATGTGGCCGATATCTATGAAGTACCGCTTCGTTTCCATGCGGAAGGAATTGACACCAAAATTCTTGAGCTGCTGAATATCTGGACCGGAAAGCCCAATATTCAACCCTGGAAAGACCTGCTCCACAAGAGCCAGAACCCAAAGGACACCATCACCATCGCTCTGACCGGAAAATATGTAGAACTCAAAGAATCCTACAAAAGTCTTCATGAATCCCTTGTTCATGGTGGTCTCGGTAATCAAGTAAAGGTAGTGCTTAAATATATCAGCGCCGAAGACCTGGAAGATACAAGTAAGGATCCTGCAGAATTACTGGATGGATGTCACGGCATTCTGGTACCGGGTGGCTTTGGGCAACGAGGTGTGGAAGGCAAAATGGCCGCCATCACCTATGCAAGAGAAAACGGGATTCCTTTTTTCGGAATCTGCCTTGGTATGCAACTCGCCGTTGTGGAATATGCCCGTAACGTCCTTGGACTCAAAGATGCCCATTCCACGGAATTTGACGAAAAAACAGGCAATCCAGTCATCTATCTGATTAAAGAGTGGTTTGACCACCGCACCCAGGAGATGCAGGTGCGTGACGAGACATCTGATATGGGCGGCACCCTACGCCTTGGTGCCTATCCATGTATCTTAACCGAAGACACTTTTGCAAGAAGCGCCTACGGAAAAGAAGAAATCTCCGAACGCCACCGTCATCGTTATGAATTCAACAATGAGTACCGTGCCCAACTGGAAGAAAAAGGTTTGGTGATCTCCGGAGCCTCTCCTGATAATAACCTGGTGGAAATCGTTGAAATTGCTGAACACCCATGGTTTCTCGGTTGCCAGTTCCACCCGGAATTCAAGTCAAAACCAATGAACCCCCATCCACTGTTCCGTGATTTTATTGCAGCAGCAATAAAATATAAAGAATAAGGAGTACTCATGTCTGTTTCTCCCGTAACGGTTGCAAACCCTGGTGCTAAAGACATCCTCGTTGGTTCCGAGCAACCCCTGCTCCTGATAGCCGGGCCCTGTGCCCTGGAATCCGAAGAACTAGCACGCACAGTAGCAGCAAAGATGCAGGATATCTGTGGCAGACTTGGTATCTCCTACGTCTTTAAGGCTTCTTTTGACAAGGCCAACAGAACATCCCTTGAATCCTACAGAGGTCCGGGACTCGAAGAAGGACTCAGTATCCTCTCTAAAATCAGAGAAGAGATGCAGGTTCCGGTAATTTCCGATGTGCATGATATCAGTCAAATAGGGCCTGCCGCAGAAGTGCTCGATATTATCCAGATTCCAGCCTTTCTTTGCAGACAGACAGACCTGCTCGTTGCCGCAGCAAAAACAGGCAAACCAGTAAACCTGAAAAAGGGACAGTTTGTCTCCCCATGGGATATGGAAAATGGGGTCAATAAACTCAAAGGTGCAGGCGGCACAAAAACCATGCTGGTGGAACGCGGCGCAAGCTTTGGCTACAACAACCTGGTTGTTGATATGCGCTCCCTCCCTGTTATGCGCAGTTTTGGATGCCCCGTAATATTTGATGCCACCCACTCGGTACAGCTGCCCGGTGGTGCCGGTGGATCATCCGGTGGAATGCGAGAATTTATCGCCCCGCTCTCACGTGCTGCAGTTGCCGCAGGAATTGACGGCCTCTTTATGGAGGTGCATCCCGACCCGGATAAAGCACTCTGTGACGGCCCCAACTCCATACCACTCGATTCAATCGAGCAGCTTCTCATTCAGCTTCTTCGTATCCGGGAAGCCGTCTCCAGCTGACACACAGTAACAACACTCTCATGGACTCCAATTCCTGCACTCCATCATCCCCCGGCGCCTACCCGTCTGATTGCGAAGTACGTGAAGGCTATCGAAAAATTGTACGAGAGAAAGCAATGCAGAACAATCGTAGCCAGGCTTGGCTGACTGCACTTCCAAAGGCAAAAGAAATCAAGATCCTCCTTCTCGATGTCGATGGTGTTCTCACCGATGGCAACCTAATCTACTCCCACGAAGGAAAAGAATCCAAATCCTTTAATACCCAGGATGGATTTGGACTCCGCATGCTTCAGGATGCGGGTATTGAAGTGGGTATTATTACAGCAAGAAGCTCCGAAGCACTTGAACGACGAGCGCAGGACCTAAAAATTTTCCACCTCTATCAAGGGTCAGCAAATAAGCTTGTGGCCTATAAGGAAATCGTCAAGAAAACCGGACTTAAACCCTTTCAGATTGCCTATATGGGAGATGACTGGCTGGATCTGGTACTTCTCAAACGTGTGGGACTTGCTCTCGCACCTGCAAATGGTGTTAGAGAAGTACGAGAGATTGTTCATTACACCACGGAAAACTCCGGCGGTGGTGGTGCCGTACGTGAGATATGTGATCTGATCCTTGAAAGTAAGGGCAAGCACAAAGAAATTCTTCAAGAGTATATGAGCCGATGATCAACAGCAGAAATCTTGTCTGGCTCATTCCCCTGTGCATCCTCCTCAGTTTTCCGCTGTGGCGAACTCCCGTTGCCACTTTTCTGACTCCGCGTGGAGGCTATGATTCTTCCTTTGCGGAACGGAAACTTGACTCCCATAAATTCACCATGGAAAATGTGCATATTACTCAGAGTAAAGAGGGTAAAACAACGCTTGAAATTGTTGCTGAACGCGCCTATACAGGGAAAAATGACGATGAGTTTGAAATGGAAGTGGTTGATGCTGTTGTCACTGGAAAAACCGGAGAACAGACCTATATCACCGCGCGAAAGGGGATACTCGACAAACAGGAAGCCATTTTAACCCTGATCGAAGAGGTTGTGGTCATGAAACCGAAAGATAAGTTTGAGCTCTATACCGACTTCCTGATCTATAACGACCGATCCAAAATTGCCCACTCACCAGGAAAAACACTGGTGATTGGAGAAAAAATTGAAATTCGCGGCAACAATCTTGTATTTAATAGCCTGACCCAGGCCTACGATCTAGGTGGCAGGGTACGCTGTAAGCTCGAGAATTTTTCCTCTCCAAACCCCTCACCCCTTTAAGCTCATTCAGTTACGATTCAAAATATCCGTCAAAAACATCAGTATCATTCAATCCACCGCCGAAAAAAAAAAGACAATGCAGCAGGAAATGCATGAAGAGGGTGAGAGCTCAAGGGAAACCATTCACAGACAATTCTCTTGATTTTGAAAAAAATGAACTGGACAGCATACTGGATGAATTTATGGGCAAGTAACAGCTGCGATAATAAAATAAATTCTCCGTACGATCACACAATGTGATATGCTTACACTATGCAAAAAATATGGATACGCCATAGTGGTGGGCAGGCTCTTTTGCTTGTAGCGATCGCCCTTGTCGTCCTGTTCTTTCTTTGCCATGCTTCAGCAACACAGGCAACTGAACTAAGGACTGCTTACCAGAAGAGTTACCCCAAATACCATATTTCAGATTCCGCCGACAAAGAACAGGTGGAAGGTCTCTGCGTAGATATTATCAGAGCCATTGAAAAAACTGCTGGAATTACAATCCGTGCGCCATATGGATTTCTTCCCTTTAAACGGCTCCAAACTCAGCTTGCAAAAGGAGAGATCGATATCTTTGTTGGGATGGCCAAGAATGAAGCCCGCCTGAAAAAGTACATCTTTATCAATACTCCACTGTATAAAGTAAACCAGATTATTGCGACCAGGTCAGATGATCCTGCTGAAATTTTCACTCTTGATGATATCCGCAGCCTGGCCCCGGACAATATTATCCTCACAAATTTTGGCACCGCCACTGAACGACTCCTTAAAAAACAGAAAGAGCTTAATGTTGATTCTGAGGGCAAAAATCTTCGAGCCAACTTAAGCAAACTGATTCACAAGCGGGGACGCTTCCTCAGTTTTCACGATATCGGCCTTATCGCGGCTATAAAACGCTTTGGCTACGAAGATACGATTAAAGTCCTGCCCTATACACTCCACAGCTACCATCACTATGTCGCCTTTGCCCCAGATACGCCAAAGGACATTATCCTGCGTATAGACCATGCGGTTCAGGAGCTTACTCATAATGGTACCCTGCAGGAAATCAAATCACGCTATGTTTCACTTGCTTTTTCTGAATAGAAAACACCGTAAAACCGGCCCCATCAACCCTCCAGCGCACATTCATATTCCATAACAACATCCCATATTCCCTATGACTGCCCCGCTGACTTGCAGGTCTGGGGTCCTGGGCTAGAACCTCAGCGATAAGCTTTCGTAAATCTCTGTTTTTCTGCTGCTTATATTGTAAACAAATAGCCTCCGCCTCCCCGGTGAAGGAAACATTTATTGTCTCTTCTGCAAACCGCACAAAACCACTACCTGCATTCTCAATACTGTCACTGTAGGGAACATAGGGTTTGATATCAACAATGGGGGTTCCTTCCAAAAGGTCCAACTCGCTGATATCAAGGAGCACCTTCCCTGTTTCCCGACGGAGTCCCAGGTAGCGAACAACGGACATCCCCAGAAAATTTGGTCTGTGCGGGCTCCTGCTTGCAAAAAGCCCCACTCGCTTCTGCCCTCCAAGCCAAGGAGGCCGTACCGTCGGACGCCAGCCATCATCAATGGCTTTATGGAAAAGAAACTGCAACCAGATATGCGAAAAGCTATCCAGCTCTTTAAACATCTCTTCCCGATCACAGGGCGGTAGTATTTCAACGGTACCCGTCGCACTTTTAACCAGACCGGGTTGCCTGGGAATCCCAAATTTTTCCGTATAACAGGAGTGAATCACTCCAATTGGCTCGATTGCATATTCCATTTTATTTTTCTCCAAAGGGATCAGGCTAAAGGATTTTAGGCTGAAGAGTGAAGGGGGAAGAAACGGTCACGATCATCCTTCAACCTTTTGTCTTCAATCTAACACCTTTAATTATCCTAAACTCTGAACTGTAACCGTTTAGCAGTGCTATTGGCGGAACGAAGCAGTAGTTGACCTTTTCACGCACAGCTGCTACTGTAACACAAATCTAAAAAAGGTGTTACATATGTTAAAGCGATTTACCGTCTCCATGGAAGACAGTCTCCTCGATGATTTTGACACCTTCATCCGGGAACACCGCTACCAAAATCGCTCGGAAGCGTTACGTGATCTTATCCGCAATAGGATTATAGAAAAAGAGTGGCAGGCGGAAAAGGATGTAATGGGTGTTATCTCGATTGTCTACGACCATCACCAACATCAGCTTCAGGAAAAGGTTACGGAACTGCAGCACGATTTCCATAATGAAATTGTCTCCACCACCCATGTCCACATGGACCACGACAACTGCCTTGAAGTGATTATTGTTCGCGGTAAGGCGGGTGTAATCCGCAACTTGGCCGATAGTCTCAGAGCAATGCGAGGAGTGCGTAACAGCAACCTAACTATGGGCTCCACCGGTATTGACCTGCACTAAATAAACAAGAGGAAGAACTGTATGCATATCTCAGAAGGGGTCCTCAGCGCACCGGTTCTTATAGGGGGAGCAATGCTCACCATCGTGGGGACGGCCATCGGTCTGAAAAAACTGGATTACGACCGGATTATGACCGCTGCGCTTCTTTCCGCAACATTCTTTGTAGCCTCACTGATTCACGTGCCAGTAGGACCCGGTTCCGTACACCTGCTTCTCGGTGGACTGCTGGGGATGATCCTTGGCTGGGGCGCCTTTCCTGCCATTGTTGTGGCTCTCGCGCTGCAGGCACTCTTCTTTCAATACGGCGGTATCATCGTACTCGGTGCCAACAGTGTTATTATTGCAGGCCCTGCGGTTCTCTGTGGGATTATTCTTAAACCACTGGTTGCCGGAAACAAAAAAATGCAGATGACAGCCGGATTTCTGGCCGGATTATGTGCCATGCTTCTTTCTGCCCTTCTTATGTCAACTGCCCTCTATCTCTCCGATCATGGATTTTTAAAAGTTGCAAGCCTTGTGCTTGTCAGCCACCTTCCCGTTATGCTTATCGAAGGGCTGATAACCATGTTTGTTGTCACCTTTCTTGCTCGAGTACAACCTGAAATTCTCTCTCTATAATTAATACAATGAATCTACTTCCAAAATTTCTATTTCTTTGTGTTCTTCTTCTGCCCAGCCAGGCAATGGGTCATAAAATCCATGTCTTTGCCTGGATTTCTGGAAATACCGTAACCGTTGAATCCAATTTCTCAGGAAACCGGCCACTGATCGATGGGACCATTACTGTCTTTGACAATGAGTCCAAGGCTATTTTGCTCCAGGGAACGGGTGACAAAAAGGGGCTGTTCAGCTTTGAGATCCCGCCCATTGCCAGAGAAAAGGCAATGGAGTTGCTGATTGTAGTGAACGGCAGCGAAGGCCACCGGAGCCAATGGCTGGTTCCCGCAGAAGAGTACCGCTCCGATCAGCTTCCTGTAGAAATTGTTGCGACCACAGCCACAACCACAACCAAGCCTCCCGCCAACGATGAGCTCAAACAGATCATACAGGAAATCCTTACCCAGGAGCTTGCTCCCATCAAAAGAAGCCTTGCCGCAGCAGAAAACAAAAAGCCAGGTTTCCGTGATATTATGGGTGGCATCGGCTACATTCTTGGCCTCGCTGGATTGGTTTCCTGGTTAAAAAATCGTCCTGCCAAAAAGCAATGATAGGGGAACCATTTGCCAACGGCTCCTCCTTTTTACACAAACGGGATCCCAGGATCAAGCTTATCGGGGCAGCAGGTATCAGTCTGGTTATGGCCCTTAGTTCTTCTCTTATTCCGGCAGCAACTGGATTCTTCTTGACAGCTCTGCTACTTTTTATCTCCCGGCCAGATCCGGCACGAGTACTCAAACGAATTTTGAGCGTAAATCTATTCACCCTCTTTCTTTTCCTGACCCTTCCCTTCACATATGGTACTGGAAATACAACCACATTTTTTCACTTCAGTCCTGAAGGACTACGGATGGCCTTCCTTATTGCTCTCAAAAGCAACGGAATCCTCTTCTGCTTTCTGGCACTTCTTGCCACTTCCAGCACTGCACACCTCGGTCACGGTCTGGAAAAACTGGGTATGCCACGTAAACTGACTTTTCTGCTACTGTTCTCCTATCGTCAGATTTTTATAATCCACCAGGAATACAAGCGACTGCAACGCGCAGCAATGCTCCGGGGATTTATTCCGGCAAACTCACTGCACACCTATAGAACCTATGGGCACCTCTTTGGTATGACGCTGGTCAAAAGCTGGAATCGTGCCGAGCGCATACATCAGGCGATGCTGCTTCGCGGTTTCGATGGCAGACTGATCCCGCTGAACCAGCCCTCCCCCACGGGAGCAGACTACTCTTTTCTTATACTATTACTGTCTCTCAGCCTTATTCTAGCTGGGCTTTCGTTTTTTCCTCTTCCACTGTGATCTCAGATGAACAAGCCACCACTTTTAGAACTTCGTGATATCAGCTATTCCTATCCGGGTCACAATTCGCCACTGCTGAATGATGTCAATCTTCAAGTTACTAACGAACGCATCGGCCTAATCGGCCCCAACGGCTGTGGCAAAACAACATTTTTTCAAATTATCATGGGACTTTTACGCGCTCAGACTGGAGAAATAGTCCTGAACGGAAAAACAATGGAGCAGGAAAAAGATTTTCGCATATTACGACGTACTTTAGGTTTTTTATTTCAGAATTCAGATGACCAGCTCTTCTCTCCAACCGTGCTCGAAGATGTGGCATTCGGCCCCTTAAATCATGGCTTGACTCCCGATGCTGCCAAAGACATTTCCATCAAAACGCTTGAACACCTTGGCCTAAAAGGATTTGAAGAGAGAATCACCCACAAACTATCCGGCGGTGAAAAAAAGCTTGTCGCACTGGCCACCATACTCTCCATGCAACCACAACTCCTCCTCCTCGATGAACCAAGCAATAACCTTGACCCGGCAACCAGAGATCGGCTCATCACTATCCTGCGGGAACTTAATCTGGCCCATATTATCATCTCCCATGATCTGGACTTTCTCGCCTCCACCTGTAGCAAACTGTATACGCTTGAAGATGGTAAACTGAGTCGCTGTGAGCAGAAACAGATTCATAGCCATGAACATATTCACCCCTATGGTAACGCTCCCCATCAGCATGGAGTGTGAAGAACGGCATAAAGATGATTCGACTGAAGACAGAAGGGAGCAAATGCTGGAAATAGCCTGTTTTATAACACCACATGGCTTTGGTCATGCCACCAGGATGACAGCAGTTCTGGAAGCTCTGCAAAAACGAATTCCTCGCCTCCATCCCCATCTGTTCACCACGGTCCCACACTCCCTTTTTGCAGAAACATTGAATACTTTCAGCTATTATCTTCTCTCCTGCGATATCGGACTTGTCCAGAAAAACGGGCTGCAGGCGGATTTACCTGCAACGATTAAACGTTTAGATTCCTTTCTTCCTTTTCAAGAATCTCTGCTTGATGAGCTTGCTGAAAAAATAGCTGACTGCAAATTGGTTCTCTGCGATATTGCACCACTCGGCCTGGCTGTTGCCAAAAAAGCTGGAATCGCTTCGGTACTTATAGAGAACTTCACCTGGGACTGGATATACAAGGCGTACCTTGCTAAGTACCCTGAACTAAAAGCAGCCATTGACTACCTTGCTGCAGAGTATCAAAAAGCTGATCTCCATATCCGCTGTCAACCCTACTGTGGTGATACACAGGGAGACTTTGAATGTTCCCCCATCTTTCGTACCATTCGATCAAACCGCATGGATACACGAAAACGTCTTCACTGCAGCAATCGACGAACGGTCCTTATTTCCATGGGAGGCATAGACCTGGAACTCCCCTTTATCCAACTGCTCCCGGCAATCAAAGACACATTTTTTATCCTTGCAGGACAGAAGGAAACCAGAACTCTTGGAAAAAACATCCAACTTCTTGCAAGAGACTCAAACTACTATCATCCTGACCTTATAAACGCTTCAGATCTTGTAATCTGCAAAAGTGGTTACTCCACAATCGCAGAATGCGTTCAGGCGGGAGTCCCCATTGCGACGGTGGGCAGAACCCGCTTTCCTGAATCCATCACTCTTGAACAATTTACTATTACCCAGCTCAATGGGCTGACGCTACAACGAGCGGAATTTCTTTCCGGAAGCTGGCTCAAAAAGCTCAATCAACTCTGTAGCAAACGTCCTAAAAATATAATAAAACCCAACGGTGCCGATAGCCTGGCGGATTTTCTTTGCAGAACCGTTTTCCTTAAAACCCCCTAAATTCTCCCTGTTACATCTGTTATCGAGTAATATTTACTCGCAATTATTTATGGGACATGATTCAATATCATTATTGTATTGGTGTACTTTTTTTGGTAACAACTATTCTCTCTTATTCGACTATGCAGAACAACATTAAAATGTTTGAAAATCATCCAATTGAGGTGGCCCCCCGTGTCTGGTGGGTCGGTCACGTACTCAAGGAAGATGCCTTCCAGTGCCACGTCTATCTTATCGAGCAGGGCGACCAATCCGTTCTTATTGATCCCGGCTCACTGCTCACGTTTTCGAATACCCTCAAAAAAATCGAACAAATTATTCCATTTGATCATATTCGTTATTTTGTCTGTCAGCATCAAGACCCTGATATTGCAGCATCTCTTCCGCTTATCAATGCAAAAGTCAGCAGAAATGACTGTACTGTTATTTGCCATGGCCGGGCAGCAGCCCTGTTAAAACACTATAATATTGATATCCCTTTTCTTCTGGTTGAAGATCTGGACTGGGCCCTTTCTCTTCCCGATCGAAAGCTGAAATTTATTTTCACTCCCTATGCTCATTTTCCAGGAGCATTTTGTACTTTTGATGAGAAAAGTGGCAGCCTCTTTTCCAGCGATATTTTTGGAGGTTTTACCAAGGATTTTTCACTCTATGCCGAAAATGAGAACTACTTCGAAGCACTCCGTCCGTTTCACGAACATTATATGCCGAGCAATACCATTCTTCGGTATGCTCTTGAAGGAATCAAGGGACTTCCCATCACTCAGATCATGCCCCAGCACGGCTCCATAATTCCCCAAGAGCTGGTGCAGATAATGATTTCTCGACTGATGGAACTGGATTGTGGCCTGTTTCTACACGAAAACACTATGGCAGAGGTTGTCAGACTCTCGGAGATCAACAAAACACTTCGGGATATCAACGATGTGATGGTGCTTTCTACCAATTTTCGGAGCATTGCAGCGGGACTACTCAAAATAACCCAACGCTTCCTCCCGGCCACCTCTCTTGAATTTTTCTCAATACTGAATACGGATCAGTTCCTTCATCTCACTCCCGAGGATCGATTCAGAGGGAAAATCGCCCAACCGCCAGCACATCTAAAGGAAATGATCACAGCCAGCATGGAGGAATGGTACTCTAAGCGCAGCATGGATTCCACCGTTGGTGCACTTGTCCAAGAAGAGGGGCAACTCCCTTCGCTGATCCTTCCTCTTAGTGGTGACGATATAAACGTGACAGGTATTGTAGTGATCCACCTCAGTAAGACGCTCGATCATGAGTTTGGCATGAAAACAATTATATCCAAACTCATCTCTCCCCTTCAAGTAGCCGTGGAAAGGGAAACAATGTATCGGGCTATGGACATGGATCGACAACAGATTTACGACCGTGCCAGCCGTGATCCTTTGACCAATCTCTACACCAGATTCTATATGCAAGACACGGTGCAGCGAGTCCTTGACCTGGGGGAACGCGACAAAAGCAGCTTGGTGAACTTAGCCATGATCGATATTGATTTCTTTAAACGAATTAATGACACCTATGGACATAATGCAGGAGATACCGCGCTACAGACAGTATCTGCTGTTATTCTTGAAGAAGTGCGATCCAGTGACCTGCCGATTCGGCTCGGAGGAGAAGAATTCGGGGTTTTTCTGGTAGGAGCCACTGAGGAAAATGGGTTACACTTTTCAGAACGGTTACGGCAAAAAATAGAACAACTTAAACTCCCAGAGCCACTCGACAAAGAAACGATTACAGTATCCATAGGCCTCGCTGCAGGAAAGAGCGGCGAGTCCCTCGAGGACTTTATTGAACGTGCAGATAAAGCTCTCTATAAAGCTAAAAATAACGGCAGAAACCAGGTGCAGCGCGCCGAAGGTTAACGACTTTCCATCCCGAATACATTTTCTGCCACCACAACGAACTACACCTGGTAGTGCGCAATTATATCCTCTGGGACACGAGTAGGACGACCGGTTTTAAACACCACCATGGTAAAAGAAATCTGTCCCTGAGCCGCAATCTTATCTCTTTCACCTTTTACGATCCAGAAATTAATTACCACCTTTGCACCATGGAATTCTTCCAACTGAGTGCGTACCTTAACTTTTACATCCTCTAATACAATTGGCCTCTTATATTTGATTGCAACCTCAGAAGCCACCCAGGAGTATCCACGATCGAGAAACTCCTTCATTGCTACCTTATAGTCTTTTTTCATCTGATCGTAGCGCGCCATTAAAATGTAGTCCAGATATCTGGAATAATGGACATGGTTGTTCATATCTATATCGTCGGGACGTACCGTAATTTCTGTCTCAAATGTGGAATACATTTTTTACTCCATCAAATATTCTGTTCAGATACTTTTACTGACTTGCCTACTCTTGCTGAACTTGTAAAAACTCTCCATCTTCTTCATCAGTTTCAGTTTCTGATTACTTTATATTCTCGATTTACACTCTTGCTGAATGAATGGACAGGTTTCTTTTTACTTTGGAAAGAAGGATAAAGGATGTAGACTGCTTCACTGCATAGCTTCTACAGAAGAATCTGCTTATTCACAAAAGACTCACAACCATGATAACCACAGGTATTGCCACCCTCCTCGTCGCTGGCCTTATTGCGGCAAAAATATCCCAATGGATGCGCCTGCCCTCCGTGACCGGTTATATTCTTGCCGGCTTACTCCTTGGCCCCACTGGATTTAACTTTATATCAGAACAGTCGATCGGCCACAATCTGGACCACTTCACCAATATTGCCCTTATGCTTATTGCCTTTGGAATTGGTGAGCATATAGAACTTAAAAAGCTAAAGAAGCATGCCAGAAGTCTCCTTTTTATAGGCCTCTTTGAAACTAGTTGTACCTTTCTCCTGATCAGCGGTTCTATTTTTGCAGTTATCACTCTTACTGGATTGAATATTGACGGCTGGCAGCTCAAAGAAAACCTGGCACTTTCAATACTTTTAGGTGCGGTTGGTGTGGCCACTGCACCTGCAACAACTTTGCTGGTTATCCGGGAACTCAAAGCCAAAGGCCCTCTCACCTCCACTCTTATGGCGATTGTGGCCATTGATAATGGTCTGGCTATTATCCTTTTTGGCGTGGCCGTATCCCTTACTCATCAGATTACCGGCCACACTGAAGTCCCGATACTGCTTGCAATCGGGAGTGGATTGATTGAAATCATTCTTTCCCTGCTGCTTGGTTGGATCACCGGTTTCTGCCTGGAAACGGTGCTTAGAAAACTGAAACAGGATGGTGAGATGCTCACCGCCGGACTGGCCATCCTTCTCCTTTGCAGTGAAATAGCTGTTTTTATGAACCTTTCAGCTCTGCTTGCTGGGATGGTTGCCGGATTTACCTTGGTGAACAAGGCGGAACGAGATGTTCGAGTATTCCGGGTACTCAACAGCTTTGAACCTCCCATCTATGTCCTTTTCTTCACACTCGCCGGTACCCATATCGACATTAAGACACTTGGCAGTGTCGGACTGATAGGTATTATCTATTTTATTGCCAGAATCATCGGTAAAATCGGTGGCGTTCAGCTTGGAGCACGATTTGGCAATACGCCAGATATTGTACGAAAACATCTCGGATTCACCCTGGTTCCCCAGGCCGGAGTAGCCATTGGATTAATCTTTCTTATCAGCACGGATAGCAACCTGGCATTTTACTCGTCGGTTATTACGCCGGTTGTTCTCACGGGTGTGTTCCTCTCCGAACTCATCGGTCCCCTTGCAGCCAAATTTGCGGTGATCAGTGCTAAAGAGGCAACAGTCCCAGAACATGAAGTAAACAAAATCCCACAATGTGACGGCTACTCTGATAAGGAATGTGATCAATTTTTACGATCGGAAGCGGGAGTCAAAATCCTTCCCTGGACCTGGAATAAACTACAGCCTCCAGCCACTACCCAAAACGTTGTAATATTTGGAGCCACACGACGCCATACGGTAAACGGCATCGCTAGAATTGCCACCATTTTTGCCCACTATTACAAGGCACAGCCAATGGCCGTACTTGTCCGGAGTGTAGATAAGGGCCCCCCTCCTTCCCACTACTTCCAAACAGAAAAGAACGAAGTTAACTCAATGGGATACGATTTATTGACGGAAGTCGTTCCCGATAAGGATATTGCCTCGGGGCTGGTGGCGGCCGTTGAGTATAACAATGCAAGCGGTGTCGTACTTAGCTATCCCCTTCACGATGAGAACTCCGATTTCCCGAAAATCCTTGAAACCGTCGCTGAGAACGTATCCTGCCCTGTTATTGTAGTACAATTCTATGGTCTTCTCCATACCGAGAAAATCCTTGTACCAATTATTGATATGGATGATCTTGCTGAAGTGTATCCTGTTATTGCCGCACTCGACACCGTGGGAGAGCACCAGGTTCAACTACTTTACCTGATAAACTCCGACTCTGATCAGAGTGATATCGAATTTCATACCGAAAAAGTATCTGCATGGTTGAAAAAACAGACAGATCAACTCGACATCTCTGTTAAATCAGTCCCCACAGACTCAAGAGTAGAATGTATACAGGAAGAAGCGGAACAGCATGATATTGTTGTTATGGGTGCAATTCGTGCAAAGGGAGTCCGTAAGTTCTTCTTTGGCTCGCTTGCCGACAGCCTTGCAAAAAAGCTGACAAAGCCGTTTATAGTGGTTTATGATGCGAGTAAAAATCAGTAACAGAATTGACAAAGAGTAAACATATATTCCAGCAACGGATTAGTCACGAGACTTATTATGCCTACCAATAAAGAAACACTTAGAAAACTTATAGCAGAACGTGCCCATATAGAAGATGGCCACTATCGCACCCCATCCGGGGTCATCACTGATCATTTCGATTTTTTCAAAATTTCACTGAAGCATCAGGGAATTGAACTGGCAGGTGATCTCGTTTACGATGAGATTAAAGATTTACAAATTTGTGCCCTTGGAGGCCCCGGCCACCCGATAACCTCGGTGCTCTGCCGTGCTGCCTTTTTAAAAGAGATTGGAGTATTCTATGTTCGTGATTCCATGCGTAAGGAGGGAAATTTGCTTGAGCCGAAGTGGATCGAGTCACGAATTAAAGCAGGAGATCGGGTAGCTCTGGTTGGAGATGTTGTAGCAACAGGCAGTCAACTTATTCGAGCGCTTGAAGAAGTGATACAGTTTGGGGCCTATATTGTGAAGATTATCATCATTATTGATAGCGGAAATGGTAACGGAGTTCAAAATATTCTTGAATTTGCAAAACTCAATCAGATGGATAATTGCCCGGTTGTAGCCCTCTATACCCGGGACGAAATTCTTGGTGGCACGCCATGAAAAACAGAGCCCTCTTCCCGCTGACACTTTTTTCCTTTGGCTATAAATACATGCCACCTCAGGATGTAAATTTCCTTTTCGATGTACGGTTTTTAAATAATCCCTTTCATGATAAGAAGCTCCGCTCTTTCACTGGCCTGGTCCCCTCTATTTCCGACTTTGTCCTCGAAAACGATGCAGGACGTGAATGCATAGAGCATCTCCAGCGCGTGATACTGTTCCACGCTGCACACCTTCAACAAAGCGGTAAGAATGAGATCCGCATTGCTATCGGTTGTACCGGCGGACATCATCGTTCTGTTGCAGTGGTTGAAGCCCTTGCAAAACTACTGGAAAAGAATTGTGATTCCGTAACACACTTTCACAGAGATATAGAAAAAGAAAACCACTGATCTTCCCACAACGACAAAAAGCCCTTAATCCATGAACACTCCATGGATTAAAGGCTTTTTATTTTATAAACGCTCGTCTTCTATCAGCCAAGCAGGGCTGTCATATATCCTTTTACCACATTTAAAGGACCAATACTTATCAGTGCGTTTAACAGGCAGGCGGTTCCCCAGATGCCAACGAGAGCAGCCATAACCATTCCTGTTCCGAGAGCAAATTTTGAAGCTTCATATCCAACGTCAGCCTGAGTTCTGGTTGTTGTATCTGTGTTTGCAGTCATGGTGTCCCCCTGATAAGTGAGTTGTTCTTTTTCTTACGATCTTCTCTTGCACTATCAGCCTGTGATAGCAATGAACAGAGCTTTTGCTGTTCCGGCAAAACCGTTGCTCATCAACACGCTTGCCATACATGCCGTTGACCAGAGTGCGATCATCGCTGCTGTTGCCATTCCAACACCGAGGGCAAATTTTGAAGTTTCGTATCCAGCTTCTATTTGGGTTCCAGTTGTGATATTTGTATTTGCAGCCATGGTGTCCTCCGTATTGGATTGAGTTTCTGTTCTTTTTAGTTTTCTTACTTTCTATATAGCAGTAATAATGCCAATTTACTGCCATCCCCCCAAAAAAACACCGATAACCACTCAATCCACTGTAATACAACGATTTTTCCTAAAAAGACTGACACGTCCCCCCCGCCACAAACCTGTGGCAAGTCAACACAACGGCAAACAGAAGTGATGCACGAAGAACGAAATGTGTGGTTTTACCTCAACAGATATGTTGCAGTTTTTATGGATAGGTCCAATTTTCGCGCCACCAAGGGTCATATGTGTGGAATCTGGAGTGGCTTGCTGCTTGAAGCGCGTTACGGAACCATATAACGAAAGTCGTCAACCAACGGATGTTGAAAAAACTTACCCTTCAATAAACAGAAGAACACAACCCGGTCATGCCTTTTCTATCACCAGCATCGTCTCCCATTTACCGCCCCGATAGCGCAGTGATATCAAGAGACACAAAGTAGCAATAAATAGAACAATACATCCCCAGGCCATATATATCCCCATACCGAAATAGTTGATTCCAACATAGAGAGGTATCAACATACAGGAAAACGTGGCTGCAGCAATGGCCCACAGAAGGAACCGGGTATCTCCACTTCCCTTCAGTACTGCAGCAAAAATCATATAAAAGATATCAAGGAGTATATAGATTGCCACCAGTCGGAGCAAAATTACACCCATCTGCAAAATATCCTCATAGGCCGCGCCCATCTCGCCTCTATCCATAAAATAAGAGATAATGGCTTCCGGGTAAAAGACAAAAATAATATCAAGTAACAGGGTGTACATCATAAGAAGGTGAATACCACTCCAGGCTGCGGCACGCGCCTCCTGAGGTTTGCCTCTGCCGAGGGCCTGACCAGCCATACTGCTCATTCCAAATGAAAAACCAAGGGCAGGCATAAATGCCAGTGAACTGATTGAGATAACAATATTTGATGCTGCAAGAGGAACCGTTCCCATACGACCAACGATGAGAATAAAAAAAGTGAATGCAAAGATATCAAGACTAAACTGCAGAGCACCGGGAACTCCATACCGAAGCAGTCTTCTCAGAATATCCCTATCAAGTTTCATCGTTTCGAGCAGTTTAAATTGAGCCCTAAAATTCCTTGAAAATACAGGTGGTACAAGACACACAACAACAACTCCCCATGACACAACCGTTGCAATAGCGGCCCCCCGAATACCGAGCTCAGGCATTCCCCACACACCATTTATCAATGCATAGTTGAGAGGAATATTCACCACCATTCCCACAATATTGGCAAACATCACTGGCCGGGTCATACCTCTTCCGGTAAAGAACCCCGACAGGGTCTGAATGGCCACATGAAGCAGCCCGCCCTGACAAAGTATCCTAAAATAAGACTCCTCCAGAATACGAACCTCAGGGCTATGACCGACAAGCGAAAACAGGGGAGTAGTTACGAAAAATGCGATCAAGAGTAAAATCACTCCTGAAAGAAGGGTAAAAAAGATTCCCTGCCAAAGAGCCGCCCCTATCCTTTCCGGTCGCCCTGCACCATGATACTGGGCAATAAACACAGAAATATACCCGGCAACACCACCCAGAAAACAGAGGAGAAGAAAGGCCGTGACTCCTGCAGGAACAACAGCAGAAAGAGCATTAACGCTGTAGTGTGATAAAAAAATCCGGTCAGTAAACTCCATGACTGTTGTCGCGGCCATCCCAGTAACCAGTGGCACGCAGACTCTTGAAACTTCACGGTAGCGGCTTTTTTGACGCCACTTTTTCCAGCTGTAGACCATTGGGCTCTCTTGGAAGAATCAAGTTCAATATGGAGATATATTTGGACATTTTTTCTTAAACCTTTTATCCATAAAATAGATAGTTGTAAACAGTAATTCAGCTGTAAGCCGAGACCAATTTCAGCGGAGGCTATTGCTTGCAGCACACTATTCCTTCAGCCAAATACACTCATCATGGATACTTTAGAATGCATTAAAACCCGTAGAAGCATACGAAAATTTACAACGAACTCGGTTCCCAGAAAAGACCTGGAAGAATTAATAGATATCGCCAGGTGGAGCCCATCCTATAAGAATTCACAGCCCTGGCAGGCGGTAATTCTCTCAGGAGACAAAAAGCAAGAACTCTCAAAAATGCTCGTTGGACTCTTACACGACGAAAAAGTAAACAGTCCTGACCTTGCAGCTCCAACTTCCTGGCCGGAGGCGGAACAGAAAAACATTTCCCATCTTCTTGCCAAACGAATGGAACTCACTGGCGTTGATCTCAGCGCACCTGAAATGATCGTTAAAGCTAAAAAGACAAATTTTAACTTTTACTATGCGCCACACGCCATCTATCTTTTCCAGGATGCCTCACTCAGTGACTGGTCACTCTTTGATATCGGCCTTTTTACCCAGAGCCTGATGCTTGCAGCCCATGCTAAGGGACTTGCCACTGTCCCCCAGGCTTTTGCCACGGATTACGCAAAGGAAGTTAAAGGGTTCCTTAATATTCCCGAGGGCAAACGATTAATCCTTGGGCTCTCCGTTGGCTACCCGGATATGGAATCCCCGATAAATGCTTATCGCACCGAACGAATGGCAGCTGAAGCATTCTTCACCTGGATGGAGTAAAAAATATTCTCGGTACCTCACCTACTGTAACATGTAAGTGAGGTACCATATTACACACAAAATCGTAATTCACCCCCTCCATCCGTCGTTCCCCTGTTTCAATATTTTTTCCGCCTGCTAAAACATGCCATAACACAGGAACCTTTCCATATCTCCCTGTATCTGTGAAAATATTATTAGTATTTACTATTACACCAATGATACACTTTTAATCAGGAACTCTTCATAAATGCCTGACAAAGCTGTCTACAAAAGCAGACTGTATCTACTTTTGTAGACGCACTAGAAGGAATTGAAAGTTCCCCTCGAGTTCCACCAAGTGTAATCCGTTGATATTAGTACTGTTAATAATAACACAGATTCTCATAAAAGTGGCACAGCACTTGCTGGGTAGTTAACATATTAATATAACAACAGTTACCCACAAAGTGGTACTACATTATTAAAAAAGCTTTATTTCGGCGCTTCATTTAGGAGTTTAATGATTATGGCAGAACAACTTTATGCATCATTTCTTCTGGACAGGGATCTGGGCCTTGAAATTGCCATTGCTGCGGAGAATGTAACGGAGGCAACTACCCTGAGCGAAACCATTCAACCTCTCCCTGCAAGTGTTCCTTTTCTAGAGGGCATTATGCATCTGCGGGACGAGGTCATTCCTGTGCTCAATCTCAAAAAACGATTGGGTCTCAAAAAGTCAGGATATAGCGATGATGCCAAAATTGCTGTCATTATCCTTGCAAATCAGCACTTTGGGCTTCTCTTTGATGATATCAAAGAGGTGTTAAGAGTGGATAATTCACTCCTTCTTCCTATCCAGCCTGCCCTGCAATCCGAAGATTACGTTATATCGGATCTGATTACTCTTAAGGAAGAACATCGAACGCTTGAAGTCCTTGACCTTGAACGTCTGTTTCTAGAGGGAAGTTTTTCTGACAATGGACATGGCCTTGCTTCGACAAATCAGGCACAACCCTCAGAAAACTTTAGCTATTCAAGATATGTCATATTTACTTCAGATGGACAGGAGTATGGCATCCCTGTAGAAAATTCACGGGAAATCACATTTCTTGCTGATATTGATACCACCTTTAATTCCGGTTGCCTCGAAGGAGCCCTGCAACTGCGCGGGCATACAATCCCCGTTATGAGTGCCGGAGCCCTTCTCAGAGGAACATCCAAAAAGAACGATGAGCACAATGACCGAAGCCGTATACTGGTCATGGCATCCGAAGAACTCACCTTTGGCATCGTTATAGATGATATTCGGGAAATTCTCACCGTCACCAATGAAAAGATACTTCCAATGCCCCTGCGGGATGAGCAGTCTGTGACCGGCATCTATGAACCACATGAGTATTCCAGAGCAATCCGGACACCCATTCCACGCGAAAGCGGACAGTGAT
>CAZDJE010000010.1:0-58881 GCA_964505715.1 uncultured Desulfocapsa sp.
GTTTCTATGACGTATTTCTTCTGAAATGCTGTTGCGGCAGTTGCGAGCCCTAAAGTGAAAGCCAGCTCAGGTGGCGTCTCTGTTTGTTCTGCGACAGAGAGAACCTGATCAGCTAACACACCAGGCATCATTGAGCGATCAATAGGAGGTAACAATGGGATGTCAACGGAAACTAGTGGCTCCCATGGTATCGTGGATAATATAGTCGTTGTAGGAGTAGGCAGGGGCGTTAAACTCGCACCCTCAAGCAACGATTGATTACCAAACTCACTAGTATCAATTCCATAAAACGGGTCATGTAAAGCGCAACCATTACATTCAAAACCGGATATCCTGAGTGCCTTAACACCACCGCAGGAATGCTGACTGCCTGATCGGGACATTTTTTCGAACCGGTTTTTACAGTTGTAATATCTACCTTTGATTGAGTTTCCAAGAGAACTGCTAGGATAATTTTCAATGAACACCTTAGCAAATGCCAGGAACTCATCCACTGTCATTCCGACATCGATTCCATAGCAGGAGAGTTGCATTGCTATGTCATTGAACGACGCACCATTGGAATGCATTTCCGTTAAATTCCGAAGAACCTCAATGCAGGATGGCGTGTCATCTAGCAGCGCTTTTATGTCGACATTAGGTCTATCTGCAGTACTTGTCCATGAGGCTTCAGACTCCACCAGATACTCTTGCATGGTTTCAGCGACTGTAGGGTTTACCAAGGTGTTCTCTGGTTCCCACGTTGGTCCTGGCTCACTGCATGCTGCTATGTACTGTTCCTGTGTTTTTATGCTGTTGAGTTGTTCATGGAATATCTGTCTTTTACAGGTCCCAGTTTCTGGACGCATGATATTTGGCCGCCTATAAGGCTTACCTGTTCCCATATTATACATCGAGGTATCCAGGGTGATATCAAGCTTAGATTCGAGGTGCTTCGCAAGTCGTTTGTACGCAAGCATTAAGAATGTTGACCCAGCATTAGTGCCAAGAATATTCTCCGAAAGCTCCAGGTGTACTCCTTTCTTACCGGACAAAAAAATCTTCCATTGGTCAGGTTTTATGCCATACCACAGCATAAACCATTCAATAATCTTAATAGCATCAGCAAGCGCTTTGTCACCAGAATCAATATCAATGACGAAATCACCATACCTGACTAAATCCAGAGACTCTGGATTCATTGGTGGCTCGCTGAACATTGGGTAGATCCCAAACATTATATCCTGTGGTAATTCGGCAGCAACTTTCCAGACTTCAAGTATACCTTTACGTTTAAACTCTGTGGAATTTGATGCTGCGCCATAGCGTAAGGGGGCATCAGTACGACCACACCCTCCACAGCTCTTCAGTCTTTTCATGTTGGAGATGTCACCTTTGGTCTCCCAACCACACGATGGGCATTTGGCATGCCACTGTCTTCTGCCTTTTACTGTTATAAAACCTGTAGTGATGAGCAATCCTACCACTGTACCGATTTCAATCGTCTGTCGTGTTGCTTCAGGAGTCATACTCGCACCTCCATCACTAGAAGTTGCAAGCAATGATCAGATACGCTAGATTTAGCGATCCTCTTGGCAAATGAAGGGGTAGCATCAGGAGATTGACTGAGCTTGGCGGTTGACTTGATCTCCTGGTGCGTTTCACTGTTGTTAAACATCTGAAATAATGCTATATTACAGTATACAAACTCTTGGCAGGGAGTTTTGATCTTACACCCCGATTGGATTGAATTAATCCATCGGGGTTTATTATTTATTCTCATTTGGGCACCTCCTTTTTAGTCACTAACCCCACTCTTCTGACGACTGTCCTTTCAGCTCTGTCTTCAAGCCACTTAACAATCCCCATACATGGATAGACCACTCTTCGACCCACATGAGTTGCTCCTGGAACTCCTTGGCCTTTGGAGTCTAAGTTAGCCATAGTTCCTGGAGCAATTATTCCACCAGTAAATTCACCTACCCTGGAACGCTCCACATGCGAAGAGGGCCACTTCTTTGCCATTTCTGAAAAGTCGGGTCTTGTTTGCTTCAGAGTTGTTCCTTTCTCTATTCGTGCCATCGTTATACCTCCATTGGTTTAATGGGCTTTCATGTAGAATTATTCTACATACCAAGAGGGAAGTCAACACCCGAAACCAGTTTTAACGCATAGTTACAGATAGTTAGACGGTTCGCTAAGGAATGCGCGCCAATAGATCTGCAGTAATTGGGAATTTTCAGATGATAAAGAAAACTTTCCCTAGGGAATAATTGGAGAAAACGAGAGGGTGCACCAGGTGGTGTACCAAAAAGCAAAAAACAACAAAAAAGGCACTCACCGAATTAACGGTAAGTGCCTTAAATTACTGGTACACTAGGCAGGATTCGAACCTGCGACCCCCTGATTCGTAGTCAGGTACTCTATCCAGCTGAGCTACTAATGCATATGAATGGCATTATATACCCTAGTTCAATTTTTTCCTCAAGCCTGTTTTCCACCTTTAATCTCTTTTTCCTGTTTATGACAAATTATTTCATGGTCAGCGGGTTTGAGAGTGGGATCGGCAACAATAATAATATCGATCTTATTCCTAGATTCCATTTCACCGATCTCATTTCGCTTATTATTAAGAAGATACTGAGCTACATCCAAGGGGAAATGGCACTCGACTTTAACGACTTCTTTCCTACTTGCTCCCGTCTGGATACGACGCAGATAAAAGAGAGCCAGTGTCTCAACGGAGCGTACAATACCACGCCCCTTACAATGCTCACAGACGCGGTAATTACTGGTCTCAATGGGAGCACCTAGTTTTTGTCTGGAAATCTGCATAAGGCCAAACTTGGAAATCCGGCTGATATCTACCTTCGCCCTATCCCGCTTCATTGCATTCTTCATCTGACGTTCAACTTCACGGATATTTCTACTGATACGCATATCAATAAAATCCACGACAATCAAACCACCAAGATCACGAAGACGCAATTGGCGGGCAAGCTCGGTCGCTGCCTCCATATTGGCCTTAAATATCGCTTCTTCGAAATTCTTTCCCTTACCGGTTGAACCGGAATTTACATCGATGGCAACGAGTGCTTCCGTTGGGTCGATAACAATAGAACCTCCCGAGGGAAGTTGTACCTGGGGCTGATAAATGGATTCAATCTGATCTTCAACATTAAACTGATTAAAAATAGGACGTGATCCCTTATGCAATCTGGCCTTAGCACCTTTTTGCTTACTTGGCAGCATATCAAGAAAATCTTTAACCTTTTCAAGAGCCGCCAGATCATCCACGAGAATTTCTTTAATCTCCGGGTCAAAGTGTTCCCGTAAAAATCGCAGAACACAATCGTGATCCTGATACACCCTGCCAACACCTTCGAGCATCTGACCTTTCAGCTTGATCTCTTTCCAGAGCTTTGACAGTGAACGTACATCTTTGGTGAGGGCAGTCTTGGTCACATCCTTACTTGCCGTACGAACAATCCAGCCGACACCTTCGGGTATATTGAGCGAATCCATAATCTCGCGCAACTGAGAACGACGCTCTTCACCACTGATCTTTCGTGAGATACCAGAGGAATCAGAACCGGGCATCAAGACCACCCCCCGTCCCGGAATGGAGAGATAACTGGTCATATTCGCTCCCTTATTCCCAATTTCCTCTTTCACGACCTGAACAAGAACCTCTTGCCCCCGTTCAAGCACCTCGGTGACTCTTAGTTTTTTCCACTGATGCTGCTCAATATATCTTTTATTTTCCTCACTTATCTCCTGTTTATAATATTCAGGATGAATCTCATTAAAGGGAAGGAAACCATTCTTGTCAGTACCATAATCCACAAATGCTGCCTGGAGACTACTTTCAATGGCAACAATTTTTGCCTTATAGATATTATTTTTAGTCTGTTTAGACGAAACGGTGGAGACGTGAATAGACTCTAGCAGCCCATCGGCAAGAAGTGCCAATCGACATTCCTCAGGCTCCTCTGCATTGATAAGAAGCTTTAGCGTCTGTGGCTTTTCCTGAGGAACCTGTTTTTCAGATTGCGGCTGAGGTTGCGGCTGAGATTGAGGCTTCTTTGCGGTTCCCGATGTTTTTGCATTCTGGTTCCCCCTGCCACGAGAACGAGCAGGTTTTTCTTTGGGTGTGGGTTCTTCAGCAGGCTCTACTTTTGAGGCTTCTGGCGCTTTTACCTTTGGTTCAACTTTTGGGGCTTCTGGCGCTTTTACCTTTGGCTCAACTTTTGGGGCTTCTGGTACTTTTACCTTTGGCTCAGCAATGATCTGTGACCCAGCAAGAGATTTACCGGAATCGGAAGAAACCTCAGCAGTTTGTTCTGCTACCGTCTCCACAGTCGCCGCAACTTTGCTGACAGGTTTCTTTCTTGGAGCCGGCTTCTTTCGAGGAGCTCTGGGCTTTGCGGGAGTTTTCTTTGGAGCAGCACTTTTCTTTGGAGCAGCTTTTTTCCGTGTCCCGGAAGCAGCAGCCTTCTCAGGTTCTAACGATTCTTTTTTATCGGTAGAAGCCACTACTACCTCTTTTACCACTTCTTTTTTAGCTGTACTCTTCCACCATGCACCAGTCGAGACCTTCTTAACAATTTTTTCCTGCACAGCCTTTTTCTTTGGCTCTGCTTTTTTATCTACCATAATTTTTCCTTTACCGAAAAAAGGCTAGGCCCATCTTCGGAACATTTCTGATAACTCTCTCAATGAAAGTTATTACATTTTTCAAACAGGAAGGAACAGTAAAACACTATTTTTCCCGTCTTACATTTTGTCAGTACTTTGCCCAAGCTTTTCATCACGGCACACAATGAACCGGTTTGAGCTTTAAGGCGTCACGATGAGACCAGTGAACCTGCAAAATTTCTGACACTACTATTGTAAAAGAGATCACATTATTTCCTTTCAATCTCTTTTACATACAATTCCCCGGATAACATCCCGGATATCATTATCCTTTTGATGCCTGTAAACCTGCAGCAAAAAAACAAATCAACTCAATCATCAAACCCCAATATTACTGCACTCGACACATAGTTGCAATAGATGGCACCTAGAAGAGAATAGTACCCTATTTATCACGAAAGCCAATTTTAAAAATAATCAACGGAAAAGAGTGCGGCTGATATGCAGAAAAAGAAGGGATGATCGTACTTATAATGCAATATAGATAATGATTTTCCACGGAAAGGCAAGAAAATTCCTGTCCTTCTTTTGAAAAACACACTACAATGCAAGCTGAAAGTAAAATAATTTCCTGTTATTATCAAGACAAACATGTGATTTTAAACTTGACACTAACTCTCCATCCTCGTACATTTCCTACGTTGATGGAATTACCCTTTACTAATCAGGGTTACAAGGAGTTTTTCCCCTTTAAACAAGGCGATTATCTCTCAAAATCCATACAGTTTATTTTTATAAAAAAAGCATTTCATTGTCGCCCCTTTTTCTAGACATGAAAAAAATCGAATCTTCAAGGAGTTATCAGTGACAAAGCTCTTTAATTGCCGCCCTTATACCACCTTTTCTCTTTGCGTCGGTTCTCTACTGGCCTTTGCTGTACAGCCTGGCCTTGGTCTGGCTGACACCGTCAAAACCGACGAATGGCAGATTGAGGCAGACAAGGTCCTCCGATTTGAGAACCCTCAAAGTGTTATTGCCGAGGGAAATGTTGTTCTTACCAAAATTCGAATTCTGCCAGCAAAATCAAATGTTGAAAAGACAGAGCCTTCCGACTGGTCTATTCTGCTCGAAGAAGAACCTGGAGAAGCGGTTGAAGAAGTTGTGACTCAGGAAGTTGTGCTTGACACCACCCCTCGCACCAAAACTGAAATGACAATAAAGGCCGACTGGGTCGCTTACGACGTTGGCCAAAACTCCATTAAGGCAAAGGGTAACGTATCCGTCAGCAACGATACGGACCAACTTGTTGCAGACGAAGGTGTTCTTGATCTGAACACGGAAACAGGGACATTTAAGGAAGCTACCATTCTGCGTGATGCCATGGACCTTCACCTTGAAGGTGAAACCGTAGAAAAAACAGGTGTTAATACCTATCACATTGAAAATGGATGGGTAATAACCTGTAAAGTTCCGGAAGAAAATACTCCGCCATGGAGTTTTGCTGCCAGTGACACCGTCGTTACTCAGGGTGAATACGCAGTTATGAAACATGCAACTTTTCGAATTAAAGATATCCCAGTTCTCTACACTCCTTGGATGATGGTGCCCGTAGGAAACAAACGAAAAACCGGTTTACTTTTCCCGGAAATCTCAAATTCAGATCGCAGTGGTTTTGGTTTCAACCTGCCTCTCTTTGTCAATCTCTCCGATTCATCGGATATTACCCTGTATCCTGAATATTATGCAAACCGCGGTTTTATGCCCGGCATAGAGTACCGCTACATCTTGGATGATCGTCAAAAGGGTGCCTTAATGGCTAGTTACCTGGACGATAAACTATCTGATCCATCGGAAACTGAATACTGGGAAAAGACAGATTACACTCATACCAATCAGGACAGATACTGGGTGAGAGGAAAGCTTGATCACGATTTTGCCAACGATGTCGTTTCCCGTATTGATCTTGATATCGTTTCCGACAGAGACTACCTGACAGAGTTCAACAACGGAATAACCGGATTTGAGGAATCAGACGATCGTTTCAGTGAAGTCTTTGGTCGTGGTTTCCAAAACAAAACCAGTGATATCCGTGAAAACTCCTTGAAAGTCCTTAAGGCATGGGATGGCATGGCGCTTGAAGGTGTCTTCTTAGGTATCAACGATGTCCGGGAGGATCCGGATCCAGTTATTGATCCTGACACGGGACTGGCAGTCCCAGGAACCACCCCCGAAAGTCCTCTCTGGAAACTGCCAAGTTTAGATTTTACGGGCAGTAAGTCAATCGGAGACACCTCCCTCACCGTCGATTGGGACACTGATTACGTCAATTATTATCGAGAAAACGGCGTGGGTGGACACCGAGTTGATATCTACCCTCGTCTGAGTGCACCAATTCCTTTAAGTCCCTATCTTGAGGCCCGTGCCGAAGTTGGTCTTCGCGATACTTATTACATTATCCAGACAAATGGAGATGCTGAATGGGACAAGGGAACCAGTCAAAACCGTTTGCTTGGAGACTTTAATGCCGAAATTGGCACAACCCTCTTAAGAGATTTTAACTTTGGATCCGGAGACTCTGGTCTTACTCATAACTTCAGACCCTTTGTCGCCTACGATTACCGTTCAGACCCCGACCAGGATGACCTGCCTGAGTTTGATGGCGTAGATCGTAAAAGTGCCGAAAACGCCGTTTCTTACGGACTCGACAACTTTTTCAACCTCTTTGGTAGTAGTGCCGATGGCAAGAAAACAGAAAAAGATTACGGGTATCTAAAGATCCAACAAAGCTACGACTTTCAGGATGAACAATCAGACACTCCCTTTTCAGACGTCAACGTGAAATTGCGTCTGAATCCTATGGACAAGGGATGGATTATTTACAAGACCGACATTGATCCATACGGCGATGGTTTCGTTTCGCACACTCTTGAAGGATCCTATCAAAACAGTCGGGGCGATTATCTAAACCTTGATTACAGATACGGTGATGAGGGCTCCACTGAACAATTTAATATCGAAGCAAGAGCTCAGCTTTTCGATACAATATTTGCACTCTATGACCTGCAGCATTCTATTTCCTCAGACCAGATTATTGAACAGAATATTTCTCTTTTGTATAAACCCGCATGCTGGTCCCTCGAGCTTAAATCAAAATATACACCCGGCGACCACGTAATCAGTGTGTTATTCAACCTTGCCAATATTGGCAGTCCCCTGGGGCTAAGGCTGTAGCACTGTAATGCACTTTGATGTCTTTAACGGCGATGCAGACGGGATACTTGCTCTCCATCAATTTCGTCTGCAAGCGCCAGTCCCCGGAGCCACTCTGATCACCGGGGTCAAACGTGACATCAAGCTCCTCAGCAAAATCAGCACGGCCCAGGACAGTAGCATCACTGTTTTTGATATATCACTTAACTCCAACCGTGATCCCCTCCTGGCTCTGCTCGATCAAAACAACAGCGTCACCTATATCGATCATCACTTTGCAGGAGATATTCCTGACACGAGCCAGCTAATCACCCATATTGATCCATCCCCAACGGTTTGCACTTCGCTCATCGTAGACAAACTGCTCGACGGAAAATATAGAAGCTGGGCTGTGGCCGCTGCATATGGCGATAACCTCCACGATTCTGCACAGCAAGCTGCAAAATCATTATCTCTTAGTAGCGGGCAACTGACACAACTACGTGAGCTTGGAGAGTTACTGAATTACAACGGCTACGGAGCAGATATCAGTGATCTTCATTTTACTCCCGAAGCCCTGTATCTTGCTTTGCATCCATTCGAAGATCCTTTTATGTTTCTTGCAGATTCCTCAGATCTTGCAACGCTTCGTCAGGGATTCAAGGAAGACATGGCTCTTGCCATGGAACAGCAGGAGATGGAACCTAAAGAAAACAACAGGGTTTACACCTTCCCCAATGCCCCCTGGGCCAGGCGTGTCTCTGGAGTCTACTCCAACCTGCGTGCACGTGAGAAAAAAAACGCTGCCCATGCACTTATCGTTGAAAACGACGACTCCACTCTACGTATCAGCGTAAGAGCGCCTCTAAATAACAGACAAAATGCTGATACACTCTGCCTAGCTTTCCCCACCGGGGGAGGAAGAACGGCAGCAGCAGGCATCAACAATCTTCCCGCAGAAATGCTCGATGAATTTCTTGCTCTGTTTCATTCGACATATCCTTCCTAAATAATGGCCTGACTAAAATGAAAAGCCTCCTGACAAGAATTTTTATTTTACTCTTCTGTTTCACCTTCAGCCCCTCTACTGGAATTTCAGAGAATACAATCCCCGCCGCTGATCGCGTCAAAGATGGGCAGCTGATTGATCTTAGTCAAGAGAAGTACAAGCTTCTTTTTCAGGAACTTAAGACAAGCCATAACCTGACCCAATCTGAGCTGAACGCCACCTTCAAGGGAGTCAAGATCAAGCGTAAAGTACTTGTTCTTATGGATACCCAGTGGGAGGCCAAACCTTACTACAAGTATCGCCCCCGTTTTATAACCAACTCAGTCATAAAAAAGGCAAAGAAGAAACTCAGAAAACATCGGGCAGTCCTTGATCGAATAGAGCAGGAAATTGGCGTTGACAGAGAAGTGGTTATTGCCATATGGGGGATTGAATCTCGTTTTGGCACCTACAGTGGAGGCTTCAATGTCTTTCAGACCTTAAACACCCTGTTTGATGCCTACCCCCGCAGATCGGAATTCTTTCGTAAACAATTAGTCGAATTCATTATTCTCTGCAAAGAAAATGGCTATAATCCACGGTTGATAAAGGGTTCCTATGCAGGTGCCTTTGGGCAGACCCAGTTTATCCCCTCCAGCTTTCGAGAGTATGCAATAAGCTTTGATGGGGATAAACGAAATGATGTTTTTCACTCCATTGAAGATATTCTGGCATCAATTGCCAACTATCTCCATCATTTCCACTGGACCCTTGATGCCCCCCTCTATGTCGACATAGGATCATCCCTAAAAGGAGCCGAACTCATTGCAGCAAACAAGAAAGGAAGAAAAGGTGTGGTGGATTATCTGATAGTTCAAAAAGAACAATCCATCGCCCTCCCTATCCCTCCTGAAAAACGTCCACTCAGCATTGTTGGCCTGGAAATAGATCCTAGAAAAGGCGGTGGCAAACGATATATAGCCGGATATCCCAACTTTCAGGCCATAACCGAATGGAATCACTCAAATCGCTACGCCATGACAGTAAGTGAGCTGGCCGAAGCCATCAAATAACGAAACTATGATCAGAAAAAGAATTTCCATATTTCTTACCGTACTCACAGGGATATGTCTGTTGTTGAATGGCTGTAGCAAAGGACCACTTGACAAACTCTTATCAAACGATTTACCCGTGTTCAACGATGATTTACAACTTGAACATCTGCTTACCGGGGCTGTCCGTCAACTACACTATTTAAATACACTTCCCGACGATACCTCGCTTACCCTGGGATCGGACACCTATCCCATTACCTGGATGCGAGAATCAATGAACTCCTTTATTGATATCCTTAAACAGGACCCAAGCGCCGATGAACTCGCCCGCATAATAGCTGAAAATTATACAAGCTATCAGGCAGCTGGAAGAGACGAACACCCCAGAGGCGAAATGCTGATCACCGGATATTACGAGCCCTTGCTCAGGGGAAGTCTGCACAAGAAAGCGCCCTACCTCTATCCATTGTACAGTCCGCCCGATTCACTTCTTCGTATAAAAGATGCCGCCACTGGAACCCTCATCATTAAACGCAGAGATAAGAATAATCGATATGTTCCCTATTGGACACGACAGGAAATTGAGACCGAGGGAATAGCTGATGGCAATGAGCTGGTTTATCTAGATGATCCGGTTGATGCCTTTATCCTGCATGTTCAAGGATCCGGGAAGATTCAGTTACCGGACGGTACGCTTCGCTCTATTCATATTGCAAGCTCCAACGGCCGTGAGTATTTTTCCATTGGGAAACTATTGGTTGACCAGGGGAAAATGAGTCTTGAAGAGGCATCTATTCCAAGTATCAGAACCTACCTGCAGCAGCATCCGGATGAGCAGAGTGAAATCCTGAATCATAATACCAGGTACATCTTTTTCAACTGGGCCCCCGATGGTGATCCAATTGGAAATCTTGGCGAGCAGCTCGTTGCAGGGCGCTCCATTGCGATTGACCCTGAAGTCCTCCCCCAAACAACCCTCGCCTTTCTTATTAGCACCAAACCGCTGCTCGATAAGGATGGAGTAATTACAGAATGGGTTCCCATACATCGTTTTGTATTTCCACAGGACACGGGCTCTGCGATCAAAGGATCGGGGCGTGCGGATCTCTTCTGGGGAAATGGGAACTACGCCAAAACGGCAGCCGGGAGCATGAAGGCAGAAGGAAAACTCTACTTCCTGGTGAAGAATAATTTCGAAAAACAGGACCAATGAAAGCCCAAAAACAGTGGGAGCGTAACTCAGCCGTATTTCATGCACGGGCCGATGAGTATGACAGCTGGTTTGAAGACAGCCTGCTCTTTGATATTGAAGCTGCAGCCGTAAAAGCACTGATACTTCCCAATAGGCAGCCAGCACTTGAAATCGGTGTTGGCCCCGGACGTTTTGCCTCAAGTTTCAGCACAGATTTTGGAATTGATCCTGCCATAGCTCCCCTCCATATTTCAAAAAAAAGAGGAGTTACCGTCTGTCAGGCAATCGGAGAAGCGCTTCCCTTTACCAGTAACTCAATTTCCAGAGTTTCACTCTTTTTCACCCTCTGTTTTGTGCAAAATGCGGGGGAAGTTCTTGCTGAATCCAACCGGGTTTTACAAGATACAGGCCATTTACTACTAGGCTTTGTTCCGGCTACCGGGCCCTGGGGGAAAGACCTGCAGCAGAAAAAAGAAGATGGGCACCCGTTCTACGAACACGCTATATTTTTTAGCGTAGGACAGGTTGAAACCATTCTGAAGGAGCAGGGTTTTTCTGTCACCAATGCTGTTTCCAGCCTCTATCAGACACCTGGAAATGTTACCCAAATGGAAGCGCCGCAACCGGGTATTGATCAAAATGCCGGATTTATTGTGCTGAGAGCAACAAAGGCCAATGGGCTATAGCAACAGCTTTCGATTCTAGTAAATATCAGCCAAGCTTGGCAAAACGCTCCCAAAAATCAGGAAAAGACTTGGCAACACAGCTCTCGCCTGTAATCTGGACACCTGGAACCCGCAGTCCCGCCACAGCAAAACTCATAGCCATGCGATGGTCGTTATAGGTTTCAATTTCTGCCCCATGCAAACACGCACCACCATCGCCATGGATCACCATATAATCATCTCCTTCTTCCACCTTAGCTCCCATTTTTGCAAGCTCTGTTAATGTAGCGGAAAGACGATCGCACTCTTTAATCCGTAAATGGGCAATATTAGTAATTACAGTTTTCCCATGGGCAAAGGCTGCAACCACTGCAAGTGTAGGAACGACATCGGGCATATTTCCCATATCCACGGTGATACCTTCCAAACGAGACCGTCCTGTAAGAGATATACCACCATCATCAATAGTGATTTCACAGCCCATTCTGGCAAGCAATGGGACGAGATCTGCATCACCCTGTAACGATGGAACCGGAACATTGGCCACGGTAACCCTGCCTCCAGTTATCGCAGCTGCTGCCCAGAAATAGGAAGCATTTGAGGCATCTCCTTCGATCTCATATTTCATGGCCCGATACTTGCCCTGGGGGATGGTAAAAGCGGTAAACTCTTCATCACATTCAATGCTCACCCCAAAATCGTACATTACCGACAGAGTCATGGCCACATAGGGCTTAGAGAGAACTTCACCTTGTACTTCCAAGGTCGCAGCCTGCATGGCATAGGGGGCAACCAACAGCAGAGAGGAAACGTACTGGCTTGATTTTCCCTCGGGAAGAATGGTCGCCCCGCCAGCCAATCCTTTACTTTTTATATGCAGAGGTGGGCACCCCGTTCCGTTTACAGATGTAATATCAACGCCCCAGCCCTGCAATGCTTCCATCAGTGGCCCAATGGGACGCTCCTGCATACGTTTTTCACCATTTATTTGAAAATCCCCCTGACCGAGTGCCGTAACAGAGGTTAAAAAACGAGTCGCAGTACCATTGTTGCCAAGGTATATTTCCTCTTCAGGGGTGGCAAGTAATCCGCCGTTGCCGTAAACTGTCCAAACATCTTCGCCTCGTTCAACCTTTACTCCCATCTGCTCCAGCGCCTTTAAAGTATAACTTGTATCTTCACTTGCAAGAGGACCAATCAGAGTACTTGTGCCATCGGCAAGTGCTGCAGCAATGAGTGCACGCTGGGTCAAACTCTTAGAGCCTGGAACGGTTACGGTTACATCAATCTTTGATACTGGTTGTATTTCTATCATTTTTTAATCACGTGGAATTTCAAATTTCGTATTAGACAGGGGAACATTCTTTATTCCTGTTACTGTTTCTTTGCAAGGGCCTCGGTAAGTGCCGCCCGCATAACCGATACCGGAGCAGACCGTCCTGTCCAGATCTCAAACTGCGCAACCCCCTGATACAACAACATTTCAAGACCATTGATAACGGTGCAAGACTTCGACTCCGCCTCCTGTAACAACCGGGTCTTCATCGGAGCATATACAATATCCATAACCACCTGAAAGCGGGAAACAATCCCCTCTGGAAGTGGGCTTTTCTCAATATTTGGAACCATACCAACGGAGGTTGCATTAATCAAAATGTTTCCGGACACCTTTTCACTCTCGGATAGAGAAATCCAGGGACAAGCCAGTTCATGAGCCAATGCCCGGCCACGGGATTCAGTTCGACTGCAAAGAGTAATGTTTGCTCCTTTCTCAAGCAGACCAAAACCGATGGCTCGCGCCGACCCTCCGGCACCAAGGATGATGGCATGCGCGCCATTCAGAGTAATTTCTTCCTCTAAAGCACGTGTTGCACCCAGCCAGTCCGTATTCAGTCCGGTAAGGATCCCATCGTTATTGACTATAGTGTTTACAGCCCCAATTTTTTCTGCAACCGGATCAATATGATCAAGCAGAGTCATTACATCTTCTTTATGAGGAATGGTAACACTCACCCCCTCTACTCCAAGACCTCGAACACCGGTAACCGCCGCAGCAATATCGGGTGCTGGAAAGGGTAGATACACTGCATTGACTGACAGAGCGACAAGAGCCGCATTGTGCATAGCAGGACTCAGCGAATGGCTAACTGGATTTCCGAGAATCCCATACAGCACTGTTTTTCCATTAATAGCCATCCTCTATGCTCCCATCAGTGAATGTATTTCGCGCAAACTTGCAATGGATAGCTGACCAGGTGCTGTAGCTTCTTCATCACTCACCGCACAGTAGGTCATATAGCCACCAAGAGCGCAGGTGGCAACCCGACTTACAACACCTGGCTGTCCCATACAAAATGCTATCAACGGAAAATCAAGCGTTTCTGCTACTTCCTGTAGTTGCAAAACTCGTAAAACATCCCGAGGTGAATGAGCCGTTGTAATTATTTTTCCGATATCAGCCCCCTTATCCTGCATCAAGGCCATCCGTCCCACCAGTTCTTCACGTGTGGGAGTATCCTTAAAATTATGCCAGGAAAGAATAAGTTTTGTCCTGCTTCCCTGCAGGGCCATACGCATTTTCTGATGAGAATCTTCTGGTGCAAGAAGTTCCAAATCAACGTATTCACAATTTTCAGCAACGGCTTCCAGCAGAGCACCTAATCGCTGCTCTTCGAAGCCGGAAAATTCTCCGCCTTCCCAGTCAGGTCGGTTGGTAAAAAGAAGCGGTTTCTGTAACGTGTTTACAAAGGGGGAGACAGCAGGAGTCTGAAGATAATCAAGACGAATCTCCAGAACATCTGCCTGCAACGCAACAGAATCGGCGATGGCAAGAGCATCATCTATACGACTGCGTCCAATAGAGACACATATGCGGAAATGAGTTTTCATGGTTCCTTGTTTTTTTTCTTTTCAGCAATTTTAATAGCCCAGGCCACAAGAAGGGAAACTACGGTGAGGTCATCGAGCAGGCCAAAACCGATAATCCAGTCCGGAACAAGATCAAAGGGAGAAAGAAGATAGACAATTGCAAAACCAAGAATTGCCTTCACTCTCCATGGGGTATCACGTCTGAAGAGAAGACGACTCCAAGACTGTATTCGTGCCCATAAGGAGAACTGATCGGGATTGTTTTTCAGAGGAGGCGTCATGGTTAGGGAAGGATAAGACCTCCAATCAACTCTCTTACTGATCCTAATTTCTGCTCGGCCACATACCGGGCAAGCCCTTCAACGGCGTCTTCACTTGCCCTTGGGTTTACAAAGTTTGCGGTGCCTATCTGGATAGCGGTTGCTCCGGCAAGCATAAATTCCACGATATCCTCGGCGGTTTCAATCCCGCCTATTCCTATTACCGGAATAGAAACAGCCTGTGCCACCTGATAAACCATACGAAGAGCCACTGGCTTAATAGCAGGTCCTGAAAGCCCACCTATAACATTGGCAAGACATGGACGTTTACTGCGGGGATCAATTGCCATTCCAATAAGGGTATTAATAAGAGAGACCGCATCGGCTCCTGCATCTTCCACGGCACGTGCAATGACCGTAATATCAGTGACATTGGGAGAGAGTTTGACCACAACGGGAACGGTTGATTCCTCTTTTACAGCCTTTGTCACAGCTGCAGCCATTTCAGGAACCGTACCAAAAGCAACACCACCTTTTTTAACATTGGGACAAGAGATATTAACCTCTATCCCGGCAATTCCTTTTACTCCGGCAAGGCGAGCAGCAATCGCGCGATACTCATCGAGTGTGTCTCCAAGAATATTAACAAATACAGGAACATTTAATCCCTGTAAGGTTTCCATCTTTTCCTGAATAAAACGCTCAACTCCTACATTCTCAAGCCCAATGGCATTGAGCATTCCGGCCGAGGTTTCAACAATTCTTGGCGGTGGATTACCATTACGTGGCTCAAGGGAAATCCCTTTCACCACTACAGCACCAAGACGATGCAGATTCACGTAGGGTTCAAACTCCCTGGCATACCCAAAGGTTCCCGATGCTGTCATCACTGGATTCTGCAGTTTCAGTGAACCAATTGAGACTCTAAGATCCATTCCCTTTACTTGACTTGCCATAACAGCTCCCTTGAATCGAAAACTGGACCATCTGAACAGGCATGTGCATATCCGCCCTTCTTCACTGGAACAATACAGCCAAGGCATGCCCCCATTCCACAGGCCATGCTGGTCTCCATGGATACCTGACAGCCATAGTCCTGCTTTTTACAAAAGAGGTGAACCGCAGACATCATTGGATATGGGCCACAGACATACATCTGACAATCTGGACCAAGATCAAGCTTTTTCAGGACATCTGTAACAAGCCCATGGTGACCATACGTGCCATCATCCGTTGCAGGATGAACGGGCAGTCCAAGTTCAGCAAAATCATCAACCAGTGGGCCAAGTTCTTCCTTAGTTCTGGCACCAACAACCACATAGGGAGGAGCATTGGAGCATTGACGTGACATACTCTTGCCAAGAAACAGAAGCGGCGCGATTCCCATGCCACCGCCAACCAGACAATTTGTACGCCTGCAGTCAACCCTGAACCCCTGTCCAAGAGGGCCAAGTACAGAGAGGAATTCCCCCTCCCGACAATGGGCAAGAAGCGATGTGCCTCTTCCCACGACCTTGAAAAGGATTTGAAAAAGTTTTCCGTTACTGGTCTGAGAAATAGAAAATGGCCTGCGCAGCAGCGGGTCGTTACTGTTACCGGTTCTGATCATAACAAACTGTCCGGGTTTGGCAATGGATGCTATCTCTGGCGAATCCAAAGTGAGACGAACGATATCCGAAGTGAACCGCTCTATACGAATTATCTGTGTTTTTTCCTGGAATTGAGACATAGTTAGGGCTAGTATCTTTATAAAATAATGAACGGCTTACACTGGTGAACAGTAAGTAAGCTAGTATAAGTGCCTTGCTGCTACTGTTATTCCTTTGAGTTTAATGGGACTTAAGAGTTTCTTTTTTTATGACAGTTTTTATAGAGTAAGGCACTAATCAACCACACCAACAGACATTACTACTCAATGGATATTTTACTCTTTGTTCTTTTCTCCGCCTTCTGCTTCGGGGCCATCGTCGGAAGCTTTTTAAATGTTGTTATCCTTCGCTTACCAAGTGATGGAGAATCCATTGTCTTTCCCGCGTCACACTGCCCGATCTGCATGGCGGATCTGCACTGGTATGAAAACATTCCAATGCTTAGTTTTTTGGTACTTCGTGGAAAATGCAGCCACTGCAAAGCACCCATTTCTTTTCAGTATCCCGTGGTTGAATTGAGCATGGCTTTACTCTCAAGTGCCACTATATATCAATTTGGGCTCAGTATCACCACCATCGGGTATTTTTTGTTCTGCGCTGCCCTGCTGGTTATTATCTGCATCGATATCTATCACCAGATTATCCCGGATGTTATTTCCCTGTCGGGCATCGTACTTGGTTTTCTCTTTTCCTTTTTAAGCCCGGCTGTACAGTGGCAGGATTCCCTGATCGGTATACTTGCCGGTGGAGGAGTACTTTATGCCATAGCACTGCTATACTTTTTGTGGCGCAAGGTGGATGGCATGGGCGGCGGCGATATCAAACTGCTTGCAATGATTGGTGCCTTTCTGGGCTGGCAGGCTCTTCCTTTTGTTGTTTTTGCAAGTTCTCTCAGTGGTACGATCGTGGGCTTAGCTGCCATGATTAAGCAGAAAAAAGGCGGCCAGACCAGGATACCATTTGGTCCATTTCTCTCTATTGCGGCAATAATATATCTGTTTTTTCAGAAACAGATTTTTGTACTTTATGGCTTATACCTGAGTGTCGCATACTAAGGTCTGTAAAATAATTGCCTTTTGATCTGACACTCGTTTTCTATATCTTCTCCATGGGAACCGGAGTTTCAAAACGTAATGCTGATATCTCCATTCCGGAATTGAGATCATCTCCAAGTTTTTTCCCGAGCCCTACCGCTGTTTCCATCTGTTTCCTGCTATGACCATATTTGGGATAGTATTTCCTGAACCATCCTTTGCCACGCTCTGGCATTTTTCCGGCAAGTTTTAAGAAAACACCTATGGTATTAAAAGGTTCTGAAGTGGGATGTTTAAAAACAATCGGTTCTGCAACTGTCCTTGCACCACATTTCTTCAACAGTGACCGTAATCCCCAGAAATGGACTCGCCAGTATCCGCGACAGGAAATCAGCGGCAAAACCTGCTGTCCGGCAAATAATTTTTTTCCATCTCTATCTAAAAATGAAAGAACAATTCCAGATGGATTGTAGGACCAGGTAGGTCCTGCAATGATAATAAGATCCCATTGTGAAAAAATCTGTGGATTAACGGGTTTAACAGGATATCGTTTTCTTAAAAAAGTCATACACATCATGGCAACAGTGGCAGGAATAGTCCCGATGGGGAAGCGTAGCTCCTTTTCAGGACAAAGCTTCTCCCATGTAATATCGACATTACTTTCTTCCAAGCCGGCAACAAGCTTTTTGAGCAAATTGCTAGTCTGGTTACTATAAGAGTATGAAAGTATAAGTATTCTTTTTTGCGGCACGATTCTAACCTCTGCATGGAATTACAAACATCTCACTTGGAGCTTACTATACCGTAGAAAAAGGCAAAAAAAAAGCCCCCGATTACTCGGGGGCCCTGAAAGCTGTAAAGGAATAGTGACGTTACCTATCCTTCTACCTCGTGCTCAACACCTATTGCAATCTTGTAGAGCAGAGTCACTACCATAAAACCTGTTGCCCAGACACCGATGGTAATTCCAAGTTCATTCACTGTAGGAATATATTCGGTGATCTCATGCAGTGGAGTAGGAACGAAACCGGCAAGTACAAAGCCAATTCCCTTATCCAGCCAGAATGCTACAAACAACATAAGGGCGCCAAGTCCCAGAACAAAATCATTCTTTCTGGCAGCTGGGGTGGCAAGAACTGCAATGGCTCCAAAAGCAAGTATCACAAAGGCCCACATAAACGGAACCAGATTGTTATACACATGACCGTTATGCTCAAGTCCAAAGAAGAGATACTCAAGCGCATGCTTATGGCCTGGGATGTTGGAGTAATACCCAACAAAGAATTCAAGGCCTACAAAGAACATATTCAACAGTGCAGCATAAATAATAATGGTCACAAGTTTATTCATTGCCTTACGTCCTGCATCAAATCCTGCGACACGTTTTACAACCAGACATGCAATAATAATAAGTGCTGGTCCTGCTGCAAACGCTGATGCGAGGAAACGTGGAGCGATAATGGCAGAGAGCCAGAAATGTCTTCCAGGTAATCCACAGTAAAGCATTGCAGTTACGGTATGAATGGAAACAGCAAAGGGGATAGAAAGATACACAAAGAAATAAATCCACTTTGGTGGTTTAACCTGTTTCTTCTCAGCAGTAAGGATTACCCAACCACAAAGAACATTCAGGAAAAGATATCCATTCAATACGATAGCATCGTAAAACAGCATGGAATTAGGTGAAGGGTGCAAAACAACGTTCAGAGCTCTCATTGGTTGTCCGAGATCTGCCATAATAAACAGCAGGCACATAACGATGGCACCAATGGCGAGGAACTCACCTAAAATTGTAATCTTTCCAAACTCTTTATAATCATGGACATAATAGGGAAGCACCAGCATCACACCTCCAGCCGCAACTCCGACCAGAAAAGTGAACTGGGAAATATAGAGTCCCCATGAGACATCACGGCTCATGCCGGTCATGCCCAGGCCAAAGTTGTACTGCCTGACATAACAGGCAGCACCAATAGCCATGAACATTCCTAAAAATGCAAGCCAGATCCAATAAGCTGGTTTGCCTTTGAGTGTTTTTTCAATCATGACTACCTCACACTATGTAAAAGACTGATGGTTTAGTACCCAGTGTTGGCTTTCTCTGGATAGTAAATTCTTTATCAAGTACCGCTCGTATTTCCGACTTAGGGTCATTCAGGTCGCCAAAGACAATGGCATCTGTTCCCTTACAAGACTCAACACAAGCTGGTTCCTGCCCAAGAGCCAGACGCTCAGCACAGAAGTTACATTTTTCAACAACACCCTTCATACGTGAGGGGAATTCCTTGTTGTACTTCTTGATATATGGCCGTGGATCCTGCCAGTTAAACGATCTGGCACCATATGGACAGGCTGCCATACAGAAGCGACAACCGATACAGCGATGGAAATCCATTGCGACAATACCCGTGGATGCTACTTTAAAAGTCGCCTGAGTGGGACATGCCTTAACACATGGTGGATCATCACAGTGATTACAGAGCACTGCAAAATCATTTTCGGTAATCTTTTTGGACCCGTGATATCCTGAAGCGTCGGTGAAGACATTCTCAAAAGGTGCTTTCCACAGCCATTTGATTTCACTTTTCTTACTGGGAATTTCCGGAATATTATGAGCATCAATACAGGCACGGATAGCGTTATCCAGCAATCCCTGATCCGCATTCATTTTCCGTGTGTCAATAACCATTCCAAGACGTACTCCCTTGGGGGCTTCCTCAGTAGGTCCACCATGAGCTGCAGCTGCTGGCGCATGGCCGGCAGCAGGGGCCGCGTGACCACCTGAAGCAAGTGCTGGAGAGGCAGACAGCTTAATAATTGCCGGTGCACCTATTCCTGCAATCACTGACGCACCTGCAATTTTTAAGAACTTTCTTCTTTGCTTATCCATTAGTGAGTCGCCTCCTTCGATGCTGTCTCGTTGGGAGTCAAATGACAATCCCAGCAATAAGGGTCTACTGCTGCGTAAGTATGACAGCTATCGCAGAATTTCTCTTTTTGACTATGACATGCCATACATGCCGTCTGTAGACCTTTGGGATATTTTTTCCCGTCAATCTCAAGAATCTCACGATTTCCATCCCTCAGGACGTCATCGCGCCACTCGTTGAGCAACTGCATGTGATTGGCCCGCATATATTCAGCAGACGCCACACACTGCTTTTCTCCACCTGGTGGTAATTCGGGTTTTGGCAGATCTCCTGCCGTAGTCAACCCGTTGAACCAGATTGGAAAAGTCACAAATAGGACGAAAATAATCAGTCCCGGTATGATTGTTCCTTTGTTATACATTTAAAGTTCCTCCGTTCCGGTTCCCGTTAAAGCATGGTTCTGAGGCCATCGGGAAGTTCAGACTCTGTCCCGTCGGCGCCATAACCCATGGCTCGTTTTTCGTTATCCATAATCAGTGCATTTCCAACAAGTTCGGAAATACCGCAGACACCACAACCAGGATTCCAGTAATCCATCAGTGAGGTCAGGGTTGCACGATCAATGGCGCAAACACAGGAGAGCATATTCACATCATGCTTATCAATCACATGCTTCACAGCATTCGCCCGTGGTAAACCGGCACGCATCCGAAGTTCCATAATCTCGTCGGTGTTCAGACCAGTTCCGGAACCACAGCAGAAGGTCTGCTCACGGATTGTATTTTCAGGCATTTCAACCCAATCGGGAACTATATGATCAAGAATATAACGCGGCTCATCTATAAGACCCATGGCTCGCGCCGGGTTACAAGAATCGTGATAGGTTGCTTTCACATTTGCATTACGGCTTGGATCAAATTTAATTTTGCCATGCTTAATCAAATCAGCTGTAAACTCACTGATATGAATCATCTTACTTGATTTTGCATTGTCAAAAACTGTTCCGGTGATAGGAGATTTTGGAACCTCCATAAAATCAGCAGGACCGTTCATGGTATCCATATACTGATGGACAACACGCCACATATGACCACACTCACCACCGATGATGTATTTTACACCGAGACGCTTGGCCTCAGCATACATCTTGGCGTTCAGTTTTTTCATCAACTCGTTATTGGTGAAGAGTCCGAAGTTACCACCTTCTGAAGCGTAGGTTGACCAGGTGTAATCGAGGCCAATCTGCTCAAAGAGTGCCAGATAGCCCATGGCAGTGTAGAGCCCGGGTTCTGCAAAAACATCAGCCGAAGGAGTGATAAAGAGAACCTCAGCACCTTTACGGTTAAAGCTGTGGTTAATCTTCACACCGGTGAGGGCTTCAACGTCCTCTGCAAGAAAATCAACGTTGTCTTTAAAGGTATGGGGTTGGAGTCCCATATGGTTACCAGTACGGTTGGAGTTGGAAGCGGGTTCCAAAATCCAGTTAATACCGATACCCACAAGATGAAGAAGCTCACGAATCATCATGGTAACTTCAGCGGTATCGATACCGTATGGGCAGAAGACTGAACAACGTCTACATTCCGTACACTGGTATGAATACATGAACCACTCTTTGAGTACGCCAACTGTCATCTCACGACCACCCGCCATTTTACCGAAAAGCTTACCAGCCAGGGTAAAATCATTTCTGTAAACGGAGCGAAGCAGTTCTGCTCGAAGTACGGGCATGTTCTTTGGATCGCCGGTACCGAGGAAGAAGTGACATTTATCTGCACAGGCGCCGCAACGTACACAGCAATCCATGAAGATTTTAAGAGACCTGAATTTATCCAGACGCTCTGCAAGCCCTTTTAAGATGATTTCCTGCCAGTTCTCAGGCAATTTCCAGTCATCTTCATCGGGAGACCAGATACGGGCGTTTGGAAAATCAATCCCATCCTGGCTGTCTAGATATTCGACCTTTTCCTTTTTTGCAGGGTAGGCAAAGTTCCCCTCTTTAAATATAGCCGGGGTGTCCATCCAGTCTTTGGCAGGTTGTGCTCCTGTTACCAAAGACGGACCCTGCACTACGCTTTTTGATAATTGTTCTAATTTTGCAAGTGCCATTATTCTCTATCCTTATATAATTTGGATCAACAATCCTGTTATTCCGCATCCTTTTTAGGAGGAAGCTCTTTCTCAACAGGGATGTCGGCTTCAACCATGAACTCTCTGAACTCATCCTCATAACCAGCATAGGAGTGCGGCTTGATTGTGGGATCATTCCATGGATTGATATGACGTTTAGCGCGACTGTCGTTTGCCATATTTCTGGTTGGGCTCATAAATACTCCACCCATGTGCATCAGTTTACTGAATGGGAAGTAGATAAGAAGCGCAGAAACCAAAAAGACATGAATATAGAAAATGGAACCAATCTGAGCGTTGATAACTGGTGACAGAGTGACAAGACCAACCAACAACTCTTTGATATTTACGATATCAATATCAGTACGCAGAAAATAACGCATCAACATACCGGTAACGACGATTGCAAAGATCAGAAAGAGTGGGAAGTAGTCATTGGCAAGTGAGATATAACGAACATTGCGATTGACCAGACGACGTCCAAAAAGAAATAGCACACCACCGAGAAGTCCAAGACTTGAGGCATAGAGCAGTGGTGCTCCAATCTGAAGCATGGCACCCGCATCAAGAAAATCAAAAAACTGTAGCCACTGTGGCACAGGATTGAGGAACAGACGCATATGCCTGATGACAATCACCAAAAAAGAGTAGTGGAACAGCAGAGCTGCAAGCCACAACCATCTGGATGATTCATAGGTGATTTTTGGTCCCTCATGAAGTTCGGATTTGGTATTCCGAAACAGAGACCTGAACGCAAAAATTTCCAGGAACATCCTGGCGACAACTTCCGCTGTCGTGGTTGGACAGTCAAGCTTATCCTGTTTGATGAAATCCAGAGATTTCCCCTGACCACAAGTAGTCGGGATGGAAAATGGTACAGGCGACTTAGCCCAGTACACAACTCTGTAAACAAAGCCACCCAGGAAGATCATGATCGCAAGATACGGGATGGCAACACCAAACAGGTATTGCATTCCAGGTATCATGGACCCCAGCCACGCAATCAAAACCAGCGCTAAGACTGCCAGGAATGAGAAGGCATACTTCATTTCTTCTAACCTCGCTTCAAATTGAACTGTATAGGTTTTCCCTCGGAAATTTCCCCTGAACCGATGTGAAAACCTGTTAATAATACTTGGGACCCTGTTAATTATGTGGGAAAACTAACGGGATCCCCCTTATCTTTGTCCAGCAAGTTCGAAGGACACTTGCTGTCGGTAAGAATAATAGTACCGGTCTTTATCTCTTTAATCCTAACCTTATACAATCGCTCACGGCATTGCGAGTACAGGTCAAACGCTGCAAGGACAGCCAGATCTACAGCAAATTCAAAATCGTAGAGATCGGCAATAAATTGCTTACGCTCTGAATCCTTGGCGAATAGTTCTCGAGTGATGTGTTTTACAGCATGAATGGGGGAGACGGCTTCGGAGGCGGTAAATTCCTGAATGGAGCGAATACGCATAATCTGATCAAGCGGTTCAACAAATTCTCTAGGGTCTGCATCTTTACTCAGCAGTTTAAACAAAGCCCCCAAAGCCTCACGGGTATTACCACCCACAGGATTGGAGAATTTATCAGGCCCCTTCTTGAAAAATGTCGAAGACTTGTAACTTGACAGAGTGTAATCAACCCATTGGTCTACTATCTTATCTTCGTAATTACGAAATGCTTCGGCAAGATCCATTGAACCCTCAGTATCATTTTAAATAAACAAATTGAATGAATGACCATTCATAGGGGCCGAAATTTAGCATTTTTTGTTCTGTTAATCAAGAATTTTTTAAAATTGAACCATTCTACTACTGGTGAACAGGAAGTAAGCTAGCAGAGGTGCCTTGTCTAAATATTTTCTTTAATAAATACAAGTACGCGCGCCCTCGCGAAAACATTCGGCAAGTCACTAACATTGGTGAAGGGTAAATACGTCGGTGTTGGTGTCTTGTGCAGATAGTACCTATCCATAAATGGCCTTTTTCCTCTAACTGGTCGTTGCGGTGAAATTTATCCTAGGAATATCCTTTATATGCACCCCAAGGATCATCCCTGAGGGGCACCTACGGTAAATTTCTCTTCCCGTCTCGATTGAAAGAAGAAAATTTCATTTCTGGACAGATACTAGAGAGTAATTAATTGGACTGAAGAGTAATCTGGAGCTGCATTACATCATATCATCAAGAATGTGGAGTGATTCATTAATATATGGATCTTCTTTCACTTCTTCTTTCCACTTATTCTTATCTTTCTTTTTATCTGCTACAGATGCAGACTCTCCATGCTCCGCATCCTGCTCTTGGCGATACTTCAGGTAATGTGCCCCTATCTTATCACGGGCAACTTTTGCCTCCGCACGTTTCGCCTCGATATCGGCAAGTTTGAGTGAAACAGTTGTTTTCTTCACTCGTTCCGATGCTTTTGCCGCTTCATCGGCAATAACCTGTAGGCCTTCATCCTGTTCTACCCGCTTGCTCGATTTGCTCTCCAGCATGGACAGATCAAGTAACGTTGAGCCATACTTTTGATACGGAACAGGTTCAACCTGATCCCAGGGCAGGGAGTTATCCAGATACTGCTCTCCAGATTCCAGGTGCTGAAAAAGGCTGGGAAGTACGATATCTGGTTCCACGCCCTTATATTGAGTAGAGCCGCCATTTACGCGGTAAAATTTCTGTATCGTTACTTTAAGAGCTCCAATATCTTCATATTTTTTGAGATGGAGAAGCGGTATATTCTCATTCATATCAATAAGTGTCTGCACCGTTCCCTTCCCATGAGTGTGCGCCCCACCAACAATCACTGCTCTGCCATAGTCCTGAAGAGCAGCTGCTAGAATTTCAGAAGCTGATGCTGAAAACTGATTTACCAGTACCAGCAAAGGTCCATCCCAGGTAATGGAAGAATCGTCATCACTAAGAATCCGTTTATTTCCATAACTATTTTTAACAAGGACCACCGGTCCGTCTTTAATAAATAGACCCGTTGTGTCCACCGCATCCATAAGAGAACCGCCACCATTATTACGAAGATCAAGAACAAGACCCTTTATCCCCTCTTTCTTCAGCTCTTCAATAGCAATTCTTGTATCATCAGTGGAATTTCTGGCATCGGAGGAACCATTACGAGTTTTTTCAAAATCACGATAAAAGCTCGGAATGAGCACATAACCGATTTTGTTCCCATCCGGCGCATCAATAAGAGTGGATTTCACAAAAGTCTCCTCAATCTGCACGACATCGCGCTGTATCGTGATGACCTCTTTGCTTCCATCCGGTTTTTTCACCGTTAAACAAACTTCCGACCCCTTAGGACCACGGATAAGACGCACAGCATCGCGCAGCCGCATATCTGTGATTTCAACGGCTTCCTTTATCCCCTGGCCCACTTCAAGAATAACATCCTCAGCTTCCAGCTGCCCCTGACGGGCAGATGCTGATCCTGGAATAATATTTACCACTTTAATAAAGCCATCCTCTTCCCTCAGGAGTGCCCCAATGCCTTCAAGACTTCCCCGCATATGGATATCAAAATCTTCCTTATTTGCAGGTGGCATATAGTTAGTATGAGGATCAAAGGCTCTGGTTAATGCATTAAAATAACGGTCATAATGGTCCTGACGGGTCTCCTGATGCATGCGGTTAAAAAAATTCTTATTTCGTTTAACCACTTTTTTCTCAGCCTCTGCCCATAACTCTTTTTCACTTTTCTTTGGTTCTTCCTTCTTTCCTTCTTCTGCTTTCACTTCCTTCTCCGTCTCTTTTTTTAGCTGACCTTCAGACAGATCAAGATAACGGGTAATGATCTGAACTTTGAGGATCTTCCTCCATCGTTCAGACAAATCTGCGACACTTACTGCATATTTTAATTTTTCAGGATCCGTTTCATAACTCTCTTCACGGTTGTAGTCAAACCCAGCTGCCAGAAGCTTCTGGGTGATTTTTTCAACTTCCTCGATACGGGTAGCCAACATCTCATACCCGATATCCGGCAGAACAATATTGCCCTTTAAAAGATTATTATCGATGGCAGGGGCAAATATTGACAGCTGATCCACATCGGACTGCAGTAAAAAACGTTTTTGATAATCAAGCTGTTTCAGGTACAGATCAAACGCAGCAAAAGCTAAATCATCATTCATCACTTTATCACTGAAATGCATCACGGGCAGTTGCTTACTCAGCATAAAACCGATCAGTTTATTACGAGAGAGATCCTTCTCTGATGATTCAGAAGTTTTGGCCACGGATAAGGTGGGCAGCAAAAGGCTGATAAGCACTACACAGCCAAGAAATGAACGAGATATTTTTGTCATCTGTTTCTCTAAGTGGTAAGAGGAAAAGTCCGTTGCGCTTTAGTGCTACAATGGTACGTTACAAGTATTGCATAAAACAAAAAAAACTACCAGAATCCGAGAAGAAATACCAATACAAACAGAATAATGACATGGAAAAACTACAAACAGCCCTTCGTCAATTTGCTGCGGATCGTGATTGGCAGCAATTTCATACCCCTAAGAACCTCTGCATGGCACTCAGCGTGGAGACAGCAGAACTCACTGAAATCTTTCAATGGAGAAAGGGAGAAAATAGCCGTGAAGTTAACGATGCCACCAGGCAACATGTTGCAGAAGAGATTGGTGATGTGATGATATACCTCAGCATGCTTGCAGACAAGTTTGACCTGAACCCACTCGACTGCGCCAAAGAGAAGATGAAATTGAACGCAATAAAGTATCCAGTACCTGAAAAAAAGAGATAGAAATCATCCCGTACTACTTTTTCTTTGTTGCTGGCGGCTTCTTATGGTAAGATTCTTGGGAGAACGTACCATTTTTGTAAATCCAGCAGGAGGAATACGCTATGAAACTCTTCAGAAATCAATCAGGTCAAGGAATGACCGAGTATATCATTATCGTTGCCGTTGTCGCCTTGGCGGGTATTGCCGCTTTTTCATACTTTGGAAAAACGATCCGTGGCCAAACCGCCGCCATGAGTGAATCACTTGCAGGTGATGATGCAAGTACAGGACGGACCGATGCCAGTACAGCAGCTGGCAAAGCTGAAGGAGAGGCAACGACAGATGCAAACCTGAAAACCTATATAGATCGCAAAGCAGCAGACTGATCCGGACAGGGCACTCTCTGTGCAATATCCTGCAAATGCAGTATCGACAAAAAATATTCCTTACTTCAGTGTGTTATTTGTTTATTCAAATGATTCCGAGAAGCACGTCATTTCCAAGTGCAGTTATCGGATAACGAGTTGTAGAAAGTTTTAGTCTAAAAACTACAAGCCAAGAGTAATCGAAAGATTACGCTGAAGTTACAAATGTTTTTTCCCAAATCCACAAGAAGAAAACACTCCTCCATTTCAGCTAGGTGTGAGAAAAACAATGACATCTGTAAACCAAAAAGGGCAGGCATCTGTTTTCGTGCTTGCTCTTATTGGTGTCATCTTGATCAGCACTATCTTTCTCTTCCAGTCCGGCCGGCTCACGAGTGAAAAGATGCAGCTTCAAAATGCTGCCGATGCTGCCGCAATCGGAGCCTCCACCCTGGAGGCTCGCTCTTTAAATTTTAGTGCCTACACCAACCGCGCCATGGTCGCAAACGAAGTTGCCATTGGCCAGATGGTAGGCATGCTCTCCTTTGTCGATGAGCTCAAGACCACGGGGGAATATATCGACGAATATGGCGCAGTGATTGAAGCAGCGACAGCATGGCTTTTTTTGGTCATTACAGTTGGAGATGTTATTGGAGGTATTGTCAGTGCCATCGTTGATATTATGGAAAATGTCGGAACCGATATCACAGAAATTGGAGAAGAGGCGGAACAGGCAATGTCAGCCATTATCTCCCCACTTATCCAGGGACTCTCCATTATCAACAGCGTCTATAGCGATAGCCAGACGGCCTACCACGCAGCGACCATTGTTTTAGTCACAACCAATATCCTGCAAACCATTGAAGACAATGTTCCGGGCACTACAAAATTCAACGTGGTCAATATGTTTGATCCCAACAAACCCGGCGCCCATCTTTCCGACCTTGGAATTCTTGCACTCGTTGGCCACCTGCCTTCCTACTGGGAGGGCTATACCAAGCGCTATACCCCTTCAACACAATCAAAAAGGAAAAAATCAAAAAAAGATAAAAAGAAGGAAAAGAACGACAAGGAACAGGTAGAAAAAGACACAAAAAAGGTTGATGAAGCCAAGGCGAAAGTCACCAAAAATCATACCGCACTCACCAAAGCCCAGAATAAATATACCGATGACATAAAACAACATGCGAAGGACAAAGACAAATACGCGAAAAAGCAGCAGGAATGCACAAGCCTGAAACAAAAATGGGAAGCAGACACCAAGCAGAAACAGAAAGAACAGGACAAACTTCAATATACCACCTGTATGGCCGAACAGGAAAAAGAAGAGCGCCTGCTGCAAAAAGAAGAAAAACAACTTAAAAACGATCAGGCTACCATTAAGAAGTTGAAGGCAACACTTAAAAAAGATCAGCAGACACTGAAAGATGATCAAAAGTCCCTGCTTGCCGATGAGAAAAAACAGTCAGACGATGAGGGTGGTGGAAAAGACTCAGGAGAAACCAATGCTGGTATGCAGCGTATGGCAGCCACAATCCGGGAAGCAAGAGATCCATTCAGCAGTGGCGGACCTCCCATCAAAGATAAGAATATCTTCGGTTCGGATTTCACCTATGGAAACCGAGATTGGGAATTTGGCCTGGGAGAAACATTTTCCGTTCTCAGTGTTGGCTCTCTTTCATTTTTCACAGGCTTAGATAGCAAGGGGGGGGCAGAGCTGCGCTATAAGGGAGATAACTACTGCTGGTCAGCAATAGACACGGCAGTATTGGAGGCAAAACTTGATATAAAGATCAAATTTGAAATAGATCTTTTTGGTTTTAAAATTGGCATAGATATAGATGAAGAGCCCGCCCTGGGTATTCCCACCGGTGGCGGCGGTTACCAGACAGCTGACACAAGCGGAGAAGAAGGGGAGAAAAACATTCTTACACTTCTCGATATGCCGCCAACCCTTGGCTCGACAGCAACACCAAAAATTTATGGCGGTGCTGGGGACAACTGGGATCGTTTTGTATCCTGGGAAGGTGCCGCAGCTGAAATGGAGGAAAACCAGGTTGACGGCAGTCCATATTCCGGTCTAAAACCGTACAGAGATATGAGTGATATGGACCCAACGGATTCAAAATACTCCCTGCCCTTTATCTCTCCATTTTTTCTTGTAGGCGTTATTCGAAAATTTGATGATATACAAAAAGGTGGTCCCACCTTCAGCGGTAAACTGGAAATGCTGGAGAAATCTGACCATTTTGATAGGATGGGAAGCATTGCCAAATCAGAGCTCTACTTTAACCGCCCCACGACTCCCAAATATTTTCTAAGGCTGGACAAGAAAACGGAGAAACCGAATGTGTTTAGTCCTTTCTGGCAGGCAAGGCTTGCCAAAACAAGCGACATCGACCGTTTTCTGGCCATGGCTGTCCAGCACAAAATCATCTGGATAGCGGGACATGATGCAGCGGAAATACCTGGAATGACAACCATCAAAAAAGATCTTGAAAAACTCCTAAACCTCTTCTAATGAGAACTAAAGAATCTACATTACTGTTCGGATGCCAGCGAGGACAGGCTGCAACGGAATTTATTATCACCGCAGTGTTCCTGCTCATTCCTCTTTTTCTCACTATCCCACTATTAGGCAAATATATTGATATTAAGCATGCCGCTATTAGCCAGGCACGCTTTGAAGCCTGGGAGTACAGCGTATGGGATGGCCCCAAAGAAGATGTAATGACTGACATTAAAAGTACTCAAAGTGCAGGAAGACTACCCTACGCAGAAACACGAAAAAAAGGGCTGAACTATTTTTTCAGTAATCCCACTTCAAAAACATATGGAACCTCACAGAACAGCTTCCAGGCGAATCCTCTTTGGGTAGATCACAGAGGTGATTCCCTTTTTGCCTCAACGGAAATCATTAATGGCAATATCAAAGAAGATAAGACACCAGATGGCTTAAAAGGTGTTCTGGACACAATTCTAGAAGTTATCAGCTTTGTTTTTAAGGCCTTTGGTGACATAATGAACTTGGTCCATGTTGATGCCAAATTCGATGCAATGGATCTCAAGGGCTATTACACATCCAATGTGAATATAAAAGTACGATCTCTAGATACTATTCTGCCCTACTACTCTCTTGATAAAACAAAAAAGAATTCCGACATATCCCCCCTTATCATTCATGCGAAAGCGGCCGTACTGACGGATGGTTGGAATGCCGGAAGCACCGACAATGCAATTTCTGAAAGCAGAGGGCTAGTTGTCACAGCGCTCCTCAAGCCTGTTACAGATACTGTGAATGGAATTATTTCAGGAATTAACAGTATGACATCACATATCCCGCTGCTCAGGGTCACGCTCCCCTCTGTTCCCGATTTTGGATATGTCAAAAACGGCCTGATCCCCTACGAGCACCTGGAAGACAACAAAAAAGAATTAAAAGACAAATCAGGGCTTTATTACTATGAATAAACAGTATCGCCCACTTCCTGTAGGAGAGGCCCAAAAGCCATTTTCAACTTTCTCTTTTCTGGTCGGATGCTTGCTGCTCTCTCTCATTTTTTGCAATACTTCCGTTTACGCCGGCCCAAGAGAGTTTCCCGCCCCGGACTGGATGCAGAAGGTACAGGTTGCCAAACAGATGATCATAAACGGCGTTCCATCTGTTGTGCAGTACTTCGAAGCGCACAGAGAAACCGACGATCTGCTGAATTTTTATCGCAAACGCTGGAAAAATGGCAACCAGGGAAAACCCGGTTATCGTGAAGCCACATTTCCTCCCTGGTCGATTGTATCAAGACTTGATGGAAACTATCTCTATACCGTTCAGGTTCAGGAAAGCGGTGCCTTCAGTATCAACGGCTATCTTGCTATTGCTGATCTGAAACAGATGGCAAAACAAAAAAAAGAGAGCATACCAGTCCCGCAAATGAATGGCAGCAGAATTGTAAACGATGTCACAAGTTTTGATCCCGGCATCAAAGGACGCACACTGATGCTCACCAATAAATATTCCACTGTAAGCAACAGCCAATACTATCGGAACTATTATCTCGAAAGAGGCTGGGGCAAATTGATGGATGCAGACAGCGACGGCACCAACGTAATGGCCTTCAGGAAACGAAGCAAGGAAGCTCACCTGGTTATCAGTAGTCTTAGAGGTTCCACCCAGGTGGTCATGAACCTTACGGAAAAAAACTAACATTGCAGCGATGAGAACTCTAGCAAAAATACTTCAACACCGCTTCCTGACGAATAACAACGGACAATCTGCCGTTGAATATATTGTCGTCTGTGCAGCCCTTGTCGCCGGTTTAATCATTACTCCGAACATTTATGACACCATCAGTCATACCATGCAGGACAAATACAAGAGCTACGCATTCAGTGTTTCAATATCTGATCCACCAAGTAAACAGTTTGACGACAAGGTGAAACACGACGCCGATGAGGTAAAGCATGTCATCGATATTTTAAAAGATCTTGAGAAGTTGGTAACAGATAGCATCATTCCTGATATTCTCCATGGCAAGATACCATCTGAAGATTCGGTAAAAGAGTTCCTGCACCTCCTCAAATCTCTCTTTTAAATGCTCTTGTTTATACAAAAGTAGAAAGAAACTTTGCTGTTTTAACGATTTTGTGCATCATAATAGAAACAGATTTTTAACTATCACATAAGAGAACAGACTTGGGTTATGGCAAATATTGAAGACAAAAATGTAAAAAACAAGACGTGGAAGCTCTTTACTGCAGCGTTAATTTTTGCACTGCTCGCTGGAGTTGGCACCGTTATTTACCTGAATGTTCTTGAACACAGGCTCAAGAAAAAACTGGCACCTGAGAAAAAGGAGATGACCTTTGTTGTAGTCGCCGGCAAAAATCTGCCAACCGGTTCCATTGTCGACACCACAACAATGTCGGTGCGGTCCGTCCCGAAAGCCTATGTGAACAGTGACATCTTCACACCCGATGACTTCGAAAAAATTAAAGGTGCCGTTCTTGTCAAACCGCTACAGCATGGAAAAATGCTGGCTCACGACTATATTGACTTAAAAATCCCAAAAGATTTTTCAGGAACTATCCAAACTGGACACAGAGCTATCACCATCCAGGTTGATGAGGTCAATTCTATTTCAGAAATGATCAAACCAGGTAACTTCATTGATCTGTTCACCAGAATGTCAATCGGCAGATCAAGGAGTAGTGACGAAGCCATTATTCCTGTCCTTGAAAATGTCCTGATCCTTGCCACGGACAAACACTCCGCACGCCCCAATGAGGATGAATTTAGAAACCTTGATGCAAACGGTGGCCAACAGCGCGCCTACAACACCCTGACACTGGAAGTAACACCACGGGAAGCGGCCCTTGTGGCCATTGCAGAATCACGCGGGGAACTGATAACAGCCCTTCGTAATTCAAACGATACCGGTGGCATACTCTTTAGCAAAATAAGCCTTGCTGATCTTATTGCTCATTCCGGTACACTTCTGGAATCTGCAATAAGCAAACAGCACAACAGAAGTCTGAACGGTATTCATGTCAACAAGGAGGGTCAGCTGGTCACGCGTGACGGAGTTGTGATCAAGGATCCGAATGTCCACCTGAACAAAGATGGCTTATTAGTCACAAAAAACGGCACCATACTCTCTGGGCGAAATCTGATGGTTGATGCCGATGGCCGGATACGAAGTAAAAATGGAAAGGTCATAAACACCGCGAGCCTGAAGGCAGGAAAAGACGGTACTCTGGTTGATAAGAATGGTAATGTTCTCAGTAGCAACGGATATAAAACAACCAAGGGCGGATTCCTGATTGATAAGGACGGAAACGTCGTTACGCCCGATGGTCACATTATCTCAGGCCTTACGGTGGGTAAGGATGGTCAGGTTCGTACCAAAGCTGGCCAAGTCGTCACCGCAGACCAGATATCCATAGGAAAAGACGGGAAAGTACGTCTCAAAGGAATCCCTCTTGCCGCCATGAGCATTGACAAGGATGGAAATCTTCGCACCGCCGACGGAAAACGTGTCAAGGCAGCAGACCTCGTAAGCGTTGGTCCGGATGGCATCGTTCGCAGCAAAGACGGCAAAATCCTTAAAGGGGTGCACCTGGGAAAGGATGGAAAATTCTACAATGCGAACGGTAAAGTTATGAGTGCCGCAGATATCCTGGCTGCCGGCAATGGATTTCGCGTAAACAAAAACGGTACGGTAACAGACAGTAATGGCAAGACCGAAACGGCAAAAGAGTTGGTAACAGTTGGTAAGGACGGCGTCGTACGAAGTAAAGATGGAACCATCCTTCGCGAAGTACACCTGGACAAGGATGGAAAATTACGAGACAAAGACGGAAAACTGCTCACCGCAGTTGATATTCTTAATAAGAGTGAAATAGCAACGGCACAAAATAAAACAGCCGCAGCATTAATGGTATCCCGAGGCCTTAGCCCAAACAGCGATGGAACAATCTCCGATGCATCGGGCAAGATTTATACCGCAAAAGATCTTGTAACAGTTGGAAAGGATGGCACGGTTCGTAGCAAAGATGGCACCATACTAAAAGGTGCCTATGTCGACAAAGAGGGCAAGCTAAGAAATAAAGATGGCACTCTTTTGACAGCACAAGATGTGCTCAGACAGGCTGCAATCGCCAAAGCTGCTGCGAGTAGTAACAAAGTACTGCAAGGCGTCAGCGCACAATTTGATCCCGCCTTTTCAGAAAGCATTACCAAGGGCACTCAAAAGGTACTCAACCAATACGTTCCCTATGAAGTTGAATATATCATCGGCGGCTCAAGTGATGGTTCGGCGAAAACCTTTAAGATCCAAATCGAAGATAGCAAAGAGTCTCCGACCAAGAAGAACTAGGAGTTGATCCGAGAATAGACATTCGGACAGACTCCTGGCCCTAGACAACAGGATTTGCTTAACATTTATTTTTCCCAGGCAGAATAATGACAACACCCTCTGATAAAAATGTAACAAACAGCAGCAGGTCAATCTTTCTGACCACCCTGTTCCTGAGCCTTTTCCTCTGGTTCCCCCCCCCGTGTGAATCAAATAGCCGGGAAACCATCACCATGTTCCTCGGTGAAGTAAAGGTTCTCGAAATGAACACCATCGAACGGGTAGCTATTGGAAACCCCGCGGTGGCTAGCAACTCCATCCTTCCAAGAGGGCAGTTGGTACTGCTTGCTGATGCCGTGGGCGTCACCACCATGCATATCTGGCTGCAGAACAATGTGGAAAAGGACTTTGAAATCATCGTCAGCGAAAAAAAAGTATTCGATGATCTGGAAGAACTAGTCACTCTGCTCAGCGGCTTTGATGGAATCAAGGTTGAGCGGGTCGGTGATTTAACCGTTGTTAAAGGAAAGGTTCAGAAAAAAGACAAATCCCAATTTGACCGCATACTCAAAAGATATACAGATGTCCTTGATCTGGTTACAGCAAGAGATATCCAGTCTGAAGTTTCTCTGCTGCTCGAAGATATTTCCGGCTTAACGGTACGCGAAATTGGTGGTAACACCGTTCTTTCCGGGGAGATCAGCCAGGAGTATGCTCCTCTTATTAAGATTATCGAGAAGAGATACAATAACATTATGAATCTCACCAGAGTTCACACTGCCGTAGCAGGTAAAATGATCTATATGAAAGTTAAGATCATGGAACTCAGCAAAAACATCACCCAGAAACTCGGTATAAACTGGGGCAACCTGGGACTGACTGGGCCCTCATTGGAATTTGGTTTTGAAGCATCACAAAACGAGGGAACCATCCTCAATGCAGACGGTACCTCCAAGGCCCTGACCAAACCGGGTGGGTCAGACCTGACATCTGCCAGAGGATATTTTGGTATAGCCACTGGAATCACCTCTGTTATCAACCTCTCCCTCCAAAATGGAGATGGTGTTATTCTCGCAGAGCCACAGCTCAGTACTCGTTCCGGTGGAAAAGCAAAATTTCACGCAGGAGGTGAATATCCCATTGCCACGACTTCCACCACGGGACAGGTCAATATTGAATACAAAAAATATGGTATTATACTGAACGTCGAACCAGTGGTCGATGACCGTAACAACATCCTTGCCCATATAGAAACGGAGATCAGCAACATTGATCAAGGACACAGTTATGGCGACTACCCCGGAATATTAACCAGAAACACTTCAACCGATGTAAGTCTCAAAGTAGGTGAAACCCTTATTATGGCAGGCTTGGTTCAAAGTAATGCCCATAACAATTACGACAAAGTCAAATGGCTGGGTGACGTTCCTGTTCTTGGTCCTCTCTTCCGTTCCCAAGACTTCCAAAACCAGATAACAGAACTTGTTATCTTTGTAACACCGGAAATTTATGACGCCTCCTCTGCATTAAACAACACGAAAAAGGAAGAAGCGGCAAGAATACAGCGGGAGTTCGATGAAATTGTAAAAGACCATAAACTTGTTGATTAACTGTTTTCTTTATACCTTCTACCATCGGCTGCTATCTAAATAATGTTCGATATCATACTACATGACGACAAAGGAAAGGATCTTGAGACCCTGCAATGCACAAAAGCAAAGTGCAGTATCGGTCGTTCCAGAAAAAACCTCGTCCAACTGAGTGGCTGGCGTATTGCCGGAGTTCACGCACAGCTGATTGAAAAAGAAGATGGTATCTATATTAGTGACACCTCTTCTGGCATCGGCACCGTTGTCAACGGAGAGGCCATCACAACATTTGGTCCCCTTCTGGCAAAAGATACCATCACTATCGGAGCCTACAGAATAGCCATCCAATCGGATAAACAAGCTGACAAGACAGAACCGCCGCCCCAGCAACCAGAGCCAAAGCCTCATGAATCAGTGCAGGCTGCAACACCGGTACAGGAAACAGAAGCAGCGGAACCTGCACACGCACTCAACAAAACATTCGGTGTTCGGCAGAATTCCGATGAACACCAATTTACAGACCCGGTCAAGGATGATCGGCGTTTTATCTGGCACAAACGCATCCATGATAAACTGATGAGCGCCATGGATTTACGGCGTACCGATGTGCAGGCCATGAATGACAAGGAACTCAGTGAAACCGTACGCTCACTGGTCAGTTCCATAATAAAAAAGATGGACAGGAGCCTGCCTCCTGAAGTTGACCGCACCAAGCTCGCCAAGGAGGTTATTGACGAGGCCATTGGTCTTGGACCTCTTGAAGATTTTCTCGCCGAAGACTCCATCACCGAAATCATGGTAAACAGCCACGACTCTATCTTTTATGAAACCCATGGTAAACTCCACAAATCCAATGTGACATTCAGTAGCGATGACGCTGTCCTCTCGGTGATTGAACGTATTGTCTCCCCCCTTGGCAGACGAATAGATGAGAGCTCTCCCATGGTTGACGGCAGGTTAAAAGACGGCTCCAGAATCAATGCCATCATTCCGCCACTTGCCATTAAAGGCCCCTGCCTGACCATACGAAAATTTTCGAAACAGAAACTCTTCATTGAAGATTTTGTTCGATTTGGCTCGATCTCTCATAATATGAACCTGTTCCTTGAGAATGCGGTTCAGTATCGTAAAAACATTATTATTTCAGGGGGAACGGGCAGCGGCAAGACCACTTTTCTAAATGTCCTTTCGGATTTTATCCCCCACGATGAGCGAATCATCACCGTGGAAGATTCAGCAGAGCTCAAACTTGGCCAACCCCATGTGGTTTCACTTGAAGCCAGACCTCCAAATATGGAGGGCAAGGGAGCCATCAGTATTCGGGATCTTGTGAAAAACTGTCTCCGGATGCGTCCGGATCGTATTGTTGTAGGTGAGTGCCGTGGCGGAGAAACTCTGGATATGCTTCAGGCCATGAATACTGGCCACGATGGATCATTGACAACCGTCCACGCAAATTCACCACGGGATCTTATTTCGCGTCTTGAAGTCATGGTCATGATGGCTGGGATGGAGCTCCCTGAGAAGGCTATCCGAGAGCAGATAGCGTCTGCGGTGCATGTCATTGTGCAGCAGTCGCGATTTTCCGACGGATCACGTAAAATAACCCATATTACAGAAATCACCGGCATAGAAACGGGAGTGGTCCAGATGCAGAATCTTTTTGTCTATAAGCAGCATGGGATTGACAGTGACGGAAATGTGACAGGAGAATACAAGGCCACCGGACGGATACCGGAGTTTTACGAAACACTGCAGCAGCAGGGCGTAACCGTTGATATGAGTATATTTGAATAGAGACGACTATGATTGCAAATCTAATTATCGCATCTCTTGCAGCTATCTCAGCGGGAATTTTTGCCTGGCTCTTTTTCCTGCAGATGCACGACAAGATCACCTATTACAAGGATACCATCGAAGAGAGAACAACAAATAAGTTTTCAGAACTCTTCCTCTTTATCGATATATCAAACTATTTTTATTATTACCTGACTGTACTGCTTGTCCTTCCAATAACAGCGATCATCCTGTCAGGTGATATCTCGATCGGGATACTTACATTTTTTGCAGTTCTGCTCTCCCCCTACTTTGTTCTTAAAACGATGATTGCAAGACGGTTAAAAAAATTTGAGCAGCAACTCCCCGACGCCCTGGTGATGGTTGCCGGCTCAATCAGATCGGGATCGAGCCTGCCCATTGCTCTCGACAGCTTGATTAATGAGAGCTCTCCTCCGCTTTCCCAGGAATTTGGCCTCTACGTCCGGGAACGAAAACTTGGTGTCCATCAGGATGTAGCATTTGAAAACCTGGAACGCAGAGTCCCACTCGAAGACCTCTCCCTCTCTCTTTCTGCCGTGCGGATATCCAGTGAAATTGGAGGCGATCTCGCCGAAACTCTGGAATCCCTGGCAGCAACCCTTCGTAAAAAGCTCATTATGGAGGGCAAAATAGACAGTCTCACGTCCCAGGGCAAGCTGCAGGGACTTGTGATGAGTTCACTTCCTCTTTTTCTTATCGCTGCCCTGATGAAACTGGAACCGGACGCCATGGGCCAGATGTTTACCACCAAAATCGGCTGGATGGTTCTGACAACCATTTTATGTATGCAGGTACTCGGCTTTATTGCCATCAGAAAAATAACAGCGATTGATGTGTGATGATTGATAACTTCTACAACATACTTCTTGGACTCAGTGTATCAGCCTCACTGCTCTGTACATTGATGGGAATCGTACAGCTGAGCAAGCTGGTCCCCGAAGAGAACCGTGAATATATGGATTCTCTTCCTCCACTGCTCAGTTTTATCTGGCCCCTCACTCGTATTATTGCCTATTATGGCTGTTCCATGATTCCATTTTCCTACCTGAAAAGTGTTGAGGAGCGTTTAAAACGTAACGGACTCTTCTATATGATGATTGCAGAAGAGTTTATTGCTCTTCGAATTATTGCAGCCATGTTTGCACTCAGCATGGGCTACATCCTGATAAGCCTTCTAGGAGAGTGGAACGCTATCCTCTATATCGTTCTTCCCACACTTGGCTTTTTTTATCCGGATATCTGGCTTCGGGATATCAGAAAAAAACAGGTTGATGCTATCCTGCGTACCCTTCCCGCCTACCTAGACTTTATCACCATGGCAGTGGAGGCCGGGCTAAACTTTTCAGGAGCCATCGAGCAGGCGAGAAAAAAAGGGCCTGCAGGACCGCTGGTAATAGAATTTGGTATTGTACTGCGTGATATGCGTTCTGGTGTTCCACGAACCAAATCCCTGAAACGAATGGCCGCCAGACTCGAAATTCAAGCAATCAGCAGTTTTGTCAACGCCGTCGTCCAAGCTGAAAAAATGGGTTCAAGCATGGCAGGTGTCCTACGAATCCAGGCAGAACAGCGCCGAAATGAACGCTTTCAGCGGGCGGAGAAGAAGGCAATGGAAGCGCCGGTCAAACTAGTAGGCCCTCTTGTGATTTTTATTTTCCCGACAACTTTTATTGTGCTGGCCTTCCCCATCGCTATTAAATTTATTCAGGGAGCGTACTTTTGATTATCGGAAAAATCACTATTAACGCCTCTACAGATTCCTCTCTTTTCCATATCAGGAAGGCCGAATCATTCTTTGAACGCGGTCGTGGTCTGCTAGGCTGCAGGGAGCTTAAAGAAGGGCACGGGATGCTGATTTCTCCCTGCAACTCCATTCACACTCTTTGTATGAAAATCCCCATAGATGTTGTTTTTTTGAGTAAAGAGCAGCAAATTCTGGCCATCAGGTACAATATGGCTCCACAACGCTTTACCAGATGTAGTGGTGCCTCATCGGTTTTGGAGTTGATGGATGGTCAAATTCGACTTTCAGGGCTACAAAAAGGGGACACGCTCATATGGGAGCCACTGCAATGAATGTCATAAAAAATCTTTTCTTTCTCTTCCTTCTGCTACTGCTTTTTTCTGCTTGTGCAGAGAAACAATTGGTCACTACTGTCCGGGAAGAAGCCTACCAGGCATATAGCAATAACGACTATGGTACCGCCGCAGAGAAATTTGAGCTCCTTGTGAAGAAGGCTCCTGAAGATGTTGAATTCTGGTTTCGGCTGGGAAACGCATATGCACGATCACAAAGGCCAGGGCTTGCTGTCTCTGCCTACCAGAACGCACTCCTGCGCGATCCAAAAAACGTGAAGGCATGGTACAATATGGGAATCATCCAAACACAAACAGCGCTCAAAACATTTGTTGATATGGGGAGGTATACGGACAAGAACAGCCTTCTTAGCCAAAAAGGACAGGATATGCAGGAAGGGTTATTTCTTCTCCTCGAGCCGGATAATGAACAGCAAACGAGTAAATAAAACACGAATAAAACCCGGTTTTCCAGCCACGTTTTTTTCACAATCGGGCCAGAGTATGACCGAGTTTTTGATTGTCCTGCCCGTCATGCTGCTTCTGATTTTTGGAGCCATCCAGTTTGCCCTTATCTATCACGCCAAAATAACTCTTAACTATGCCGCCTTCGAAGCAGTACGTGCAGGAACCTTAGGAGAGGGTAACTTTGATGAAGTAAAAGAAGGATTTGCCAGAGGACTTGCCCCGCTATACAGTTACTTTGAATCGGACCCGGCACGCAGAGCGTCACGAGATCAGTCCACCACTGCAGGGGATCAGATCGAAGCCTTTCAAATGGCACGTGACAAAATTTACAAAGAATTTGATGCGGAAACTCAACTGATACGTATAGAGAGACTCGGCCCCAGCGATAAAACAATCAATGCCTTTGCTTCAGACCTTGCAGTCCCAAATGACAATCTCAGCTATCGTTCCAACAGGAAACAGGGACAGGATCAGGTTTCACTGCAGGACGCCAATCTTCTGCACTTACGGGTGACCTACTGGTATCCACTCTACGTTCCTTTTGTCAACAAACTGATATTTAACACTTTTATCTGTCATAAAAAGACACCAGGTTTTTCGGGAAAATGGGACACCGATCCCGTCTGCACGGATATGGAACAGGACCCGGTAATTCCGCTCACAGCCACGGCTGTTATGAGAATGCAGACACCACTGGTCAATAGCAGCGGGTACTACACTGCTGATTAATCCCAACACACCACGATCGCCTGCCAGCAGTCATTGTGCCCCAGGATGATTTAACCTTACGCCATTTACGATGTACCCTGAAGAAAGTTACGTTTAAAACTGAACAGTATCCCTTCAACAAGAGACACTAAGTTATCCTATACAATTTGTTCAAGAGCAATCGCAATCACTGAATATCAACAACAGCTGCCATTCCATCATTAATATATTTATGATAAAAATTGTAGGCGGATCTCTAAAGGATACTGCCCAGAGAACGTGACATGATACCGTAGATTCAGGTAGGCCTGCTCAAGGGAAAGAACGTATTAAACGTCACTCAAAAAACACGGTAACTCAATTTCAAGATACGCGCAGTGTTCGACCACCTAAAAATGATACAAATTTCACATTTTGTTTCAGCAGGTTAGGCGTTAGCATAAATTTACCGCGAATAAAAAAGACTTTACTTGAAGTCTAGGTCCGATTTTTGATAATATAACTAAAGGCTCTAATATATACATGGCATATTTTGGGCTTACAAGTACCTCCAATTAACAAAAAAAAGCATGTCGATTTCATGTAATTTTTGTTGTATCGAGAATATAACATGGCGCTCCAGGTGGGGCGCTAATTACCACCGAAGCTCAGCTTTTGCTAATGACACGTGTAGGAGTCCGCCCCTTGCGGACGATAAATACTCATGACCCTGTCATCTTTCGCCCACAGAGGCAGGCTACGATCGAACGTTTCAGGTACCTGATTTTTAGTGGGAATCAGGTAAAGAAATCAGCTGTAGTTTGATTGTTACTTTAGGTGCGGTTTGTCTATTGCTTCCAATTGTTTTGGCTTTCGGCATGATCGGCCGGCTCATTGCTCATAATATTGTAACTAACAACCACCGTCGCGAAATTACTATCCACTGCCCATCATTCCAGCGGAGAAGCCCGTTTGATATTCATATCAAAACTGGAGAATAAATGAACACGAACAATCCATCCATTACCATTCTCACCATTGAAGATGATCAGCTGGTTCGTAAGGCCATGGTTGCCTACCTAAAAAGTCTTAATTATACCGTGTTCCAGGCTGGAGACGGGGCAGAAGGTTTGGAGATTTTTCACAGGGCGCACCCTGATCTTGTTATTACTGATTTACGTCTGCCAAAGATTGATGGTATGGAAGTGCTCTCGGTTATCCGGAAAGCATCCCCTGAAACTCCGGTAATCATCGCCTCAGGAATGGGTACCCTGGGAGATGCCATCCGGGCCTTACAACTTGGCGCCCGTGATTATGTGACGAAACCTATAACGGATATGTCCCTGATACGTTATGCAGTGGAACGGGCTCTTGAACATGCCCAACTGGTCAGGGAAAATAAGAAGTACCAACAGCATCTGGAAGAAGAGGTACAGAAAAAGACCGCCGAATTATATCAGGCTCAAAAACTTGAGTCTATTGGTACATTGGCCGGTGGTATTGCCCATGATTTTAACAATATCCTGGCCGCTATCATGGGATTCACTGAGCTTGCCCTGTTCAAAATTGAAAAGAATAGTGAGGTGGCTGGCAACCTTCAACAAGTGTTAAAAGCAAGTACACGAGCTAAAAACCTGGTCCTGCAGATCCTTACCTTCAGTAGAAAAACAGTTACTGATCGTCATCCCATTCAAGCCTCTCTCATCATCAAAGAAGCACTTAAACTCCTCCAGGCAACACTGCCGTCAACTGTTCAGCTGACGCAGCACATTAGGGCGAAAGAGGTGATGATTCAGGCAGATCCAACAGAAATACATCAGGTGATAACCAATCTCTGCACGAATGCCTTCCATGCTTTGCCTAACGAAAGGGGGGAGCATAAACATACTCCTTGATACAATTCACACTGTTGAGAGTGATATTGTAGACTCTAAGAATATGGCAGCCGGAAAGTATCTACGACTCTCTGTAAGTGATAGTGGAAGTGGCATGAATAGGGAGACTTTGAGCAATATTTTTGATCCCTTCTTTACCACTAAAGAAAAAGAAAGGGGGACAGGTCTGGGGCTTTCAGTGGTCCATGGCATTGTCACAGGTTGTAATGGCAGTATCAAGGTCAAGAGTGAAGTTGGCCAGGGAACCACCTTCACCGTCATTTTTCCAACGGTTACAGCTGGTATACCTATAGAACCTGAGGTAGCAGTTCTGCCACCCTCTGGTACGGAAAATATCCTTTTTGTAGATGATGAAAAAGATTTGCGAAACCTTACCAGGCAGATGCTCACGTATCTCGGTTATTCTGTCGTCTGCTGTTCATCTGGTGTAGATGCCCTTGAAAAAATAAAAGAAGACTGTTCTGGTTTTGACCTGCTTATCACCGATCAGTCCATGCCCGGGATGCCGGGAACGGAGCTTTCTGAAAAAGTAATCAAACTTTGTCCTGGTCTGCCTATTATTCTCTGTACGGGGTACAGCTCTATGGTTGATGATGAGAAGGCCAGAAATATAGGTATTAGAGCATTTTTATTAAAACCACTTGCAATCAATGTATTGGCACGAGAAATACGAACCATTCTCGACAATTAGGACTAGAGGGATGCCTCCTAATAAAGGGACTATACACTTATAAAAAGTCCATATCTAGAGGGGGGGCACGAAACTGGATCCCCGCCTCCGCGGGGATGACACATCCGGTCACTTATAATTCTTATGTTTTATCAGCGTATTACTCCTCAAATATGTGACGTTGGCTAAGTTTTATACGTAATCAGATAAAAATATAACGGAATAAAGCATGGGCGAAGTAAGTACAAAATGGAAGGTCACCCACTCAATATGGCGCTGAGTATTGTAGTCACTATTTTTGGTGTTATCTATTCAATATAATATGTTTTAATTTGTAATAAATTTCTGGGGATAGCATAATAGTTAACTATATTCTGGTTACATACGCCCCTGACGAGAGCACGTACTTTATACTGAAAGATCCATTGATTAATCCTAGAGGAAAGCGGTGGCTAAAAGAAAAAGAACAATCCTGATAGCGGAAGATGATTCGCTGCTTCGGAAAACAAGTGCCAGCTATCTCACGAAAAAGGGATATCATGTCCTTGAATCCGGTAACGGAAAGGAGGCCCTGAAGTTGCTCAGGGAATTTGAACCTGATGTGTTGCTCACCGATTTAAGGATGCCTGGTCTGGATGGTATAGAACTTATCCGGATAGTTATTGCAGAAAAACCAAACATGCCAGTGATTATTCTTTCGGGTATGGGCACAATGGATGATGTTATTGAGGCACTGCGTATCGGTGCCTGGGATTATCTCACTAAACCTCTTGCTGATCTGACAATCCTCCATCACAGTATCAATAAAGCGCTGAAGCATGCTGATCTCGTCATCCAGGAACTAGATTATAAGGACTCCCTGGAAGAGGAGGTACAACTTCGCACAGTTGAGTTACTGCAGCATAACCGCATGCTTGAAAAGGAAATGGAAAGTCGCCAGGAACAGGAACGACTTGTGATCAAGGCCAAAAAAGAGTGGGAACGAACCATTGATGCTATTCCGGATATGATTGCTCTTATAGATAAAAATCAGCATATCATCCGTATGAACCGGTCCATGCAGAATCGTCTTGGCGAGAATTATACGGAGCTTCTGGGAAAGGAACTCTTTCAGTGTTTGGACAGTGGAGACACGCTGTATCAAAAAACAATGCAAGATGGATTGCCTCATAGCGGTGAATTTTATGAGGAGCGGTTGGAACGCTATCTAGAGATAACAACCATACCCTACTCAGAACCTGACGAGGACCTGACTGGAGCTGTTTATATTGCAAAAGATGTCACCGAGCAAAAAAAAGAACAGCAGAACTACGCCCGTCTCTTTGAATCTTCACACGATGCAATTGTTGTCACTGGCCATAAAGGATTTATTAATTGTAACCAGGCAGCTCTTAAAATGTTTGGCTACACAGATAAACAAGAATTTCTTCAACTTCATCTAGCAGTGTATCACCTGAGATGCAAAAAAATGGCGTGCCATCCAGCCAATCAGCAGAACAACGAATAGCTGATGCAATGAGTGATAGGGCATCATTCTTTTATTGGGAGCATAAACGAAAAGACGGCACTTTTTTTCCAGCAGAGGTGCTGTTCAGTCCCTTTGAACAGGGAGGAGAAATTGTAGTACAGGGCGTGGTACGTGACCTGAGTGAACGGCAACAGGCTGAAAAAGAAAAAGAAAAACTGCAGGCTGAGTTGCTCCATGCCCAGAAGCTCGAATCAGTAGGCCAGCTAGCGGCTGGAATTGCCCATGAGATCAACACGCCAACCCAGTTTATCGGGACCAATATCGATTTTCTTGCTGAAGCAACAGACGATATCACAACTTTTATGCAGGAAGTTCAGAAAATCATACAAACGGCACCTAAAGAAACGGCGGATGCACTGAATAGTGCCATCGAAAAGATGGATTGGGAGTATCTGGCTGACGAAATGCCGCTGACCATTGAACAGTCCCTTGAAGGTGTAAAAAGGGTCTCCTCTATTGTCAGGGCAATGAAAGAGTTTTCCCATCCAGGTAGCAAGGACAAAGCCGTTCAAAATCTGAATGCAATTATAAATACCACGATAACCGTTGCTCGGAATGAATGGAAATATGTAGCCAATGTGGACCTTGATCTTGACCCTGCCCTTCCACTGCTTCCACTGCTTGCCGATGAGATGGGACAGGTTATCCTCAATATGCTGGTGAATGCCGCACATGCCATTGAAGAAAAACTTGGGGAAAACCCGGATGGAGTGCAGGGGACAATCAGTATCAGTACAAGAAAAATTGGCAATAGTGTTGAATTACGAATCGGGGACACAGGATCCGGCATGCCGGAGAACGTACGTTTACGAATTTTTGACCCGTTTTTCACAACAAAACAGGTGGGAAAAGGTACCGGACAAGGGTTGGCCATTAGTCATGATGTAATTGTTGAAAAACATCAGGGAACAATTTCGGTTGAATCTGTACCGGGTGAGGGAACAACATTTTGCATCAACTTGCCGTTAAAAGAGGAACAAATTAATGACAAAAAATAAAATCCTGTTTGTAGATGATGAACCTAATATTCTTGCTGGGCTCAAACGAATGTTACGTTCCATGAGGACAGATTTTGATCTCCACTTTGCCGAGAACGGCAAAGACGCTCTGGAGCTTATGCAAGACACTGAATTTGATGTGGTTGTCTCAGATATGCGTATGCCAGGGATGGATGGCGCCCAGTTGCTCAAAGAGATACAGGACCTGCATCCTTACGCCATACGTATCATGCTCACTGGTCAGGCCAACGAAGACTCTATTTTACGGACGGTGGGAGTTGTCCATCAGTTTCTGGCTAAGCCCTGTGATCCTGAGCATCTTAAAGGGGTGTTACTACGGGCAAGTAGTCTGCATAAGTTGATTTCTCAGCCTGCTGTTAAAAAAATTATCTCAGGAATAGATACCCTGCCCAGCTTGCCCGATGTGTATGAAAAACTCCGTAAAGCGACGGTAGACCCGGAAGTTTCAGTTATGGATGTTGCCAAAATAATAGAAGAAGACATGGCCATGAGTGCTAAGGTCTTGCAGTTGGTGAACTCAGCATTCTTTGGACTCTTTCAAACGGTGGATAGCCCGGCACGTGCCGTATCACTGCTTGGACTGGATACGGTGAAAGGGCTGGTCTTGGGTGTGGGTGCTTTTTCTGAAATTAAAGTTTCTTCAAAGATCTTTCCTGTGCAGTCACTCTGGAGCCACAGCTTGTCAGTGGCCAATTGTGCAAAAAAAATTGCCATAGCTGAGACTGATGATAAAGCCCTAATCGATAACTGCTTTATTGCTGGCCTCCTACATGATATTGGTAAATTGGTGCTTCTCGCCAAAATGATGGATAAATACGAATCGGCAGTATTGCTCGCCAAAGAAAAAGACATTCGCTTACGCATGGCAGAAAAAGAAATCTTTGATGCAGTGCATGGGGATGTGGGGGCATATTTGATGGGCCTTTGGGGAATGCCAGGGCCAGTAGTTGAGGGCATAGGGTTTCATCACAGACTTGACAACTATCCTGAGACGCAATTCAGCCCCGCAGTAGCAGTGAATGTGGCTAATGCAATTTATTATGAAGTTCACCCGACTGAGATCTTAGGTGCACCACCTACAATGGACAATGCACAATTACAGGCTATTGGGTTTGGAGATAAGATAGATCAGTGGCGTGATATTGGTACTGAATATCTGGAAAAGGGAGCAGAAGATTCGTGACAAAATATTACTGGTCGATACTGAGTCAAGTATATTGAATGCCATGCAGCGACAACTGCGTAAGCATTTTAGGGTTGTGGGTGCTAAAAGTAACGATGAGCCCCTTGCAGTATTAAAGAGTAAAGACAACAAAGCTTAGCGTATGAATATAAAACGATACTTTATTATTTCCGCACTCTGCTGGTCCCTTCTGATGTTTTTTGCCATGATCTATGAAATGCGGCAGACGATGGAGGATAGTGGGAAAGTGGCGTTGATTGAAGCACGCACGGCACTTGCCAAGGATCTTATCTATCGAAAGTGGGTTGTTTCCAAGGGCGGTGTGTATGCAGCGGTTGTCCAAAACAGTCCCCCAAATCCCCATCTGAATGTCCCTGAACAAAATATAACGACTCCATCCGGCAAAGAACTGACATTGATCAATCCGGCCTATATGATACGCCAGGTGTATGAGATGGAGAGAGAAGGAAATGGTATTCGTAGTCATATCACCAGCCTAAAACCTATTCGTCCTCAAAATATGGCGGATGCCTGGGAAGCACAGGTTCTGCAGAGATTTGAGCAGGGAGTCGTAGAGCATTCGGAGCAAGTGAACATTGAAGGACAACCATTTTTTCGCTATATGAAGGCCTTAACAGTACAACAGGGCTGCCTCAAATGCCATGCCTCTCAAGGCTACAAGGAGGGTGAGGTAAGAGGAGGTATCAGTATTGCCACTCCCATGAAGGCAATTTATGCAATCGAGAAGAACAATCTGATACGCAGCTATTTAGTCTATTTGTTCCTTTGGGTTCTTGGACTTGGCGGGCTTAGTTACGGGAGTTATCACTTACAGAGACAGTTAAACATTCGGCTGGAAACTGAGACAGAACTGGTAAAGTTTAAACAGACCCTTGATCAAACCAGTGACTGTGTTTTTATGTTTTCACCAGATGATCTGCGTTTTTTTTATCTCAATCATGGTGCACTGGAACAGGTTGGTTATTCTGAAGAAGAGCTTCTTGAGATGTGCGTCATAGATATCAACCCTCTTTTCACGGAACAGAGTTATCGGAAAATGGCAGAACCTTTGCTTCAAAACCCGAGTAAAGCCTTGAACTTTGAAACCATCCATCGTCATAAGGACGGCCACGATATACCCGTTGAAATTCAGCTCCAATATGTGACCATTGATCAGTCCCAAGGGCGTTTTGTGGCTGTGGTTCGTGATATAAGCAAACGCAAAGAGGCTGAGGCTGAAAAAGAGATGCTCCAAGCTCAGATGCTCCATTCCCAGAAACTTGAGTCAGTTGGACAACTAGCAGCAGGGATTGCCCATGAGATCAATACGCCTGCTCAGTTCCTCGGTACAAATATGGAATTTCTGGCTGAATCTTTTCAGGATGTGGAAAGTCTGATCACTCAATATCAGACTTTTCTACAGGGAGTAAAAGACGGGAAAAACGACCAGGCAGTATTGACGGCCTTTGAAGAGAAGGTAGAGGAGCTTGATTGGGATTACCTAGTTGAAGAGATCCCACTCACTATAAAGCAATCCAGAGAAGGCGTTGAACGTGTTTCAAAAATTGTCCGTGCCATGAAGGAATTTTCTCATCCGGGTAGTAAGGAAAAAGCTCCGGTGAACATTAACGACATCATTAACACAACCATGACAGTGGCATCCAATGAATGGAAATATGTTGCGGAAATGGAAACAAATCTTTCCACCGACCTTCCCTCGGTAACCTGTCTGGCCGATGAAATGGGCCAGGTCTTTTTAAACATTCTAGTCAATGCCGCCCATGCTATAGCTGATTCCCTTGGTGAAAATCCGGAAGGTGAAAAAGGGTTAATCAGTATTAGTAGTTGTCGGAATGGCGAATGGATAGAAATATGTATACGAGACAACGGCAAAGGAATGCCCGCTTCTGTGCGAGAACATATTTTTGATCCGTTTTTCACCACCAAAGAGATGGGCAAAGGCACAGGACAAGGCCTGGCTATTGCACATTCTGTTGTTACCGCTAAGCATCAAGGAGAACTGATTTGTGAGAGTGAGGAGGGATCAGGCGCAAGTTTTACAATCAGGCTGCCCATTGCTGCATAGAAAGATCGGCTGAATAAGCAGGCTGTAAATGGATATAAAAGTATATCTACCGTATTCACTTGCCATATTGTTACTTGGAGTACTATTTCCCTTGGGATTGTTCCCCTCCCTCCTTGTACTAATAACCAAAACTATGATATTCTTTTCATACCGTTAGTTTTTTTCACTTTTCGATAAGAGAACTCTAGCTGATCGTGGAGCAAATCATGTCAAAAGAACAACGAAAGCACCCTCGATTTTCAACCAATGGAAATCTGCAAATAAGGACCGCTCTTACAACTACCACCTACACAGTGCCTGTGAAGAATGCCAGCAAGGGGGGAGCTTTTATTTATACAGTAAAGTTACCAATTCCCAGTGAAAGCATTTATTTTGAAATTCTGGATGAATATGGCCTTCCACTTGCGACTGGTCATGGTGAGATTGTTCGTATTGTGGACACAAGGGATGCGAGTAGAAGTGGTTTTGCGATCCGGTTTAACAATGAACTTGAGCAGACAATGCTGGACTTTTTATGTGCTGTACGAATGGAAGAAACAGTATAGGGAGGCTGTCTTTCAATATAAACGCCATCTCACTCAAAAAAACCACGTTTCTTCATTGCAGAAGCTCAGTAAACTCAGAACAACGGTATTCTTATGCAGTCAAACGCCTCACTGCAGCAGCAGATACAGTCGGTTTACTCTTTTTGAAAAAATAATAAAACACAATGACTCTGGACTCAGGGAAATATCGTTATTTTCCCTCTATCCTAAAGATTAGACAAAGAACTTCCAGCCCCCCCCAAGAGACCGTTTGAGAGTAAGGAATCGCGGAAAGAAAGATTTCAGAAAACAATAGCTTATACCTAGTGACGCAATTGCCACGCCCGTCGCAAAACCAAGGGCGACAGATTAAGCACTAATTTCAGCATAGTACACGGCAGAAACAGATGCAGGAAAGGAAGGAGTATCGAGAGGGCAACTACCTTACAATACGATATTACAAATTGACATTTTCAAGGGAAATCCTGTGCAAAGTTTTTCGAAGCAGAGCAGCGAATTCCTCACGAGTATTACTATAGTTTTTGAACTGTTCTTTTTCCTGTAGCGCTTGAAAAAAACGGGTACAGGCTCCCCTCTCCTGCCTATCCCAATCCGCGGTATAGCCGACTCTTGCAGGGATATTTTTATTGTTTGATACTTGCCCGTCATAATCTCTGCGCCCATGGGCCCAATTAATAATATGACTAAAAAAGAGAAACTGTCGGTCAAGAAGCACGAAAAGCATCTGGATATTTTTCACCGGCCCCACCTGTAACTGCTGGGCATCAAGATGCATCCCCAAGAGACGCCTGTCCGATAAAAACTCTCTTCCTTTAAGTGCAGTCCCAGCCGCTCCCACAATCCCGCCAATGGTAGAAAAAACGCCAAATGAAAGACCTGCTGCCGCCACATCAACCCCGGCACCTACCGCCGCACCACTGAGTGCTCCTGCCATTATCAACTGGGTAGAATTCAGCCCCAGAAATTCCCAGGTTTTTTCAGCAAATAGATCTTCCTGAAGAATGGAGTGAGGCGGAAGTTCCAAATTAAAGATATTATGTTTATACCGTTTCCGCATCCGTTTCTGACACGTTTCCTCCTGCTTGCGCAAAAACTGCTCATATCCTGCGTGTAATTTTTTCTTTAGAGCCTCTTCATCCACTCCAATCTGAACGGGCACCGAATGGCTATACTGAATTCCTGCTTCAACCAGTGTAAGGAGCAACTCTGCTACCTGGAAGTTACGTTGCTGCCAATCCTCTTTAAAAGCAGAAATCACTCGATCAAGAACTGGCTGCAAGTCCTGATCTATTGCCTTCAGGCTTTCGAGCAGCGCAATGCGTTCTCCGTAGGTTGCCTTGCAGGAGTTAAAAAGTCGAATAGAGTTAAAATTTTTTCTAAACTCCAATTGCCATTTAGCAAGCCATCCGGTCTCCTCATCCTTGCAGTTGATAATTGCCATTCTGGGACAACCGGTAAGACGCAAAATCTCCATCTCCGCCTTATCCATATTACGAAGAGGTCTTGAACCATCCACCACAAAAATTATCCCTGCTCCGCGCAACAGCGGCTGGAGGAGTTTACAATCATCTTCAAAATCGGGATCGTTTGTATGGCTTTCTATAAAAGCTGCAATCAGGGATTCATCATTCCCCTCATATTCCTGCATCCACCGCAGGGTTCTTCGCGGATTTTGAAATCCAGGGGTATCTGTAAATCTGATTATTTCCCTGCCATCAATGGTTACGGGGAAGACCTGGCACTCTCTGGTTTCCCCAGGCATCGGGCTGATGCGAACAGAATCATCCTCTGCAAGCGTGGATAGGACCGAAGATTTGCCCTCATTGGGATGGCCAACCACTGCAAATTCCGGAATTTTTGTTTTTTCCATCAGCGTATCACCAGAGAACTTACCTGTAAACAAGGGTCAAGTAGGGCAGCAGTTTTCTGTTTCCAGACCTGCAGATCATTTTCTGTTACCGGGGTAAAAAGTGTCTCCGGTGTCGGTTTCCCGATGAGAGCCACAATAATCATTTTTTCATCTTCACACTGTTCTCGGATCTCTCGTATAAATCGCAGTATTTCCTGAATGGGCGGCTGCCATGCCTCCTGCAAAATAAGAATCGGTGGACACTCTTTCTCCTGGGCCTGTTTCAGTTTGGAAAAGATTCTCCTTCCATGCCCATACTCATCATCTATCCGTAGACTCCCGGCAAGAGTGTAGCCAAAAGCTCCATGGCAGAGTTCTGCCAGTCGAACCAGATCACAATCATCGAAGAGTTCATCCGGAATCAGGGCAAGCAGCTCTCCGTTTACTGGCCGGGGTTTTATTTTCTTCGTCTCTGCCTGGACACCTTCCGGTTCACTGCTAACCACCTCTATTCGCGGATGGGTTTCAAGTCGAGGTGAGAGTAATCGATGCAGCAGCTGATTGTGATCGGGACGATGAAATGAAATTCGTGCCAGAGCTCGTTTTCGTCCAAAAGTTCCAAATACAAACAGAGCAATACGGGGCAGAAGACAGTAGCAACAGAGAGCAAGACAGAGAAAAGGCCACCAGGAGGCAAGATCACTGCTGACAAGATGATAGAAGCCATCTTTCAGCACCATTTTGCTTCCCTCAATCTGATTGACATCGGGGTACCCGCCAGAACCTGTCAGCCAGGACCATGGCAAGGCTATCCATTGCACCAGGCGTGCCACAAATTGAGAGGAAAGCTGAATGGTTGATTGCCAGCCAAAAGCCATATCTGAGCTTGCCACCTTCACCAGCAGCACTCCGAGCACGCCAAAATTAAAGGCAATACCAAAAAGCTGAAAGAGAAGGAACATGGGCCAGGTAAACAGTGCCCCATATCCTTTACTGCGGGTACGAACGGCACTAAGGGCCGCTACAAATTGTGAACGCCTGCTACTCTCCATGGTACCGAGTCCATAGCGTCGTATTTTAAAGAGAAATGTATTCAGCCCTTTATTTATAAGAGAAAGCAGAAGTGAAGCGGAGAGATCAAGGCCACGAATTTCACGATAGGACCAGAAAAACAGGAGCAGGAAAAGAAAACAGAGTTGCAATCCGACAAAAACAAGAAAGAAGAGTGAAACATTTACAGGCTGCTTGCCGGAATAACTGAGAAACGACCAGCCAAGCGCCGCCCCCGATGCCATGGCCAGAAAAGAGAATAGAGACCAGAAAAGCCCATAGAGTTCATACCACATTCTACCCGGCAGCAGAGTCTCACCTTCATGCTCCTGACGCTCAAGGCTTCGACGCTCCTGTAGCCAGCGAAAGATCAACCATTCACGATCCGGTTCTTCCTTCAAATCCTCCGTGGCAATCGCATCAAGATAGAGATCACGGTCGCGGTCACGCAATGCAGCACTCCCCCGTTCTTCTTCAAGTTGTTTATCCTGAATGAAGAAATATTCGAGATCAAGAAAATCGGGTATACGCCATGGAGACTTCATAAATCATTTATCGCTTTAAGACATAGATATGTGCATTTGCAGATGTGCCATAGACAAAAAGTTTATTATTATACATATTGTCTGCTATCTCTGACAGTTAACTATCAGTCGTTCTTGTGCACAAAAAAAAGAGTTCCTTTCTTTTACTAAAAGATGCACAATACCAGCTTTCGATATTTTTTTAAAAAAAAGTTTACGATGGATTCTATTGTGCAAACAACAAGTAACTGGAGGGCCAACCTCCTCCTTCTCATAACAGCCATGATCTGGGGCTTTTCTTTTGTTGCCCAGCGCCAAGGAATGGAGCATGTCTCCCCCTTCACCTTTAACGGGATTCGCTTTGCGATCGGTGCAGCATCGCTTCTCCCTATTATATTTTTGAGGCAGAAAAAGAAACGGGCGACAGAACAGTCCCCGCTCTTGTCCAAACCAACTGTAATTGCAGGGCTTACGCTTGGGTCCGCTCTTTTTCTGGGTGCTTCACTGCAACAGATTGGGATTGTAGAAACCACCGCCGGCAAGGCTGGTTTTATCACCGGACTATACGTAATCATCGTTCCTCTGCTGGGGCTTTTATGGAATCAACGGACCGGATACGGTACCTGGATTGGTGCTTTTCTTGCCGTAATCGGCATGTATTTTCTCAGTATCACTGACGACTTCAGCATTTCAAGAGGCGATTTACTGGTACTGATAAGTTCCCTGTTCTGGGCAATTCATGTGCAGTTAGTCTCCAGACTTTGCCAAAAATATGATGTCCTCCACCTCTCCTTCTATCAATTTCTTTTCTGTGCACTCTTTAGTTTAGCCGCTGCCATCCAATGGGAGACCATCTCCATGGTAGGAATCCAGGGTGCAATGCTCCCCATTCTCTACACCGGCTTTTTTTCCGTGGGAATAGCTTACACGTTACAGGTTGTTGCCCAGACTAAGGCGCATCCTGCCCATGCGGCAATCATCCTGAGCCTGGAATCTGTCTTTGCAGTGATTGGTGGCTTCTATCTTCTGGGGGAAATACTCACCATGCGGGGAATTTTCGGGTGCAGCCTGATGCTTGCGGGAATGCTTCTTTCTCAACTGCTCACCGGTTCAATACAATTTAAATTCAAGCGAGGTGCCCAGTGCTGCAAAAAAACATCGAATTAACGGTTCTCTGTGAAAATAGTGTTGCCGGTCCCTTTGGACTTACCGGAGAACACGGCTGGTCCGTCGGCCTTAACACCTCATCAAACCAGTACCTTTTCGATACGGGCCAGGGACAGGGAATACTGAACAACAGTAAACTTTTGAATTTTGATCTTCGCAAAACCGATGCGATCATTTTGAGCCATGGCCACTATGATCACTGTTCCGGCTTAGCAAAGGTCCTGCCACTCACCGGGGAAACCGATGTCTATATTCACGAACAGGCCTTTGGAAGACGCTGCCACAGATATAAAGGTATGGTGAGAGATATTGGAATCAGAGAATCTCAACGCGCTCTCGAATCCTTTGGGGCACGCTTTATCTTCAACAGAGATTTTACTGAAATAGCTGCCGGAATCTATCTGAGTGGAGAAATTCCACGCGTCACCTCCTATGAGAAGCCTGATCCGAGGCTGGTACGGGAAGATACCGGCGGGGAGCTCTTTGTTGACCCGCTAACAGATGACCAGACACTGATTATCGATAGCAGAGAGGGTCTTATCCTTATCCTTGGCTGTGCCCATGCAGGGCTAATTAATATTTTACACCTGGTTCAGGAAAAACTCCCTGGGAGACCTATCCATACAATTATTGGAGGAACTCACCTTGGTTTTGCTCGTGACGCGCAGTTTACTGCCACCGTTGCCGCCCTGCGTGACTTTGACATCAAACGCCTTGCAGCAAGCCACTGTACCGGACTGGAACGCGGGGCAGATCTGGCCCGTGAATTTGGTAACATATTCCAGTTTGCTCCAGCGGGCACCAAGATACAATTTCCCTGATTATGTCCCCTCTCCACATAGCACAACAGGCATTCTGTCATAACTGCAATGCAGTACATAAGCTTGCCCGCACTCCGGCTATTCCGGCAGCAAGGGATCTTATGGCCAGAATGGATAAAGAACTCGACACAGAATATCTCTACAGTGAAGCACGTGGAAAAATGTTTGGCGTGCTATTATGTAACGCCCCGGATGGTTCAGAAACTATCCTGAAGGCATTTTCAGGGCAATTTGATGGCCAGTGGGAGCTCAAGGGCTGGGTGCCGCCTCTCTTTGATGTCGACAGATTTCATGGACTCAATGATCCCGTGGAAAAAGAGATCAAAGCTCTTGGCAGAAAAGCTGCGGAAATAACCGGGAATGACATTGCAAGAACTCAAACTCTCCAGAAACGCAAACAGCTCTCACAAAACCTGATGAAAGACATTCACACACTCTACAGCCTCAATAATTTCAATGGCGAGCAGGGTGCTCTTGCTGACTTTTTTCCTGACAACAGAGGTATTCCAACCGGTACAGGAGACTGCTGCGCCCCCAAATTACTGAATTACGCAGCCCTTCATAACTTACAGCCACTGGGACTCGCTGAATTTTATTGGGGAAAAACAAACAGATCTGAAAGCAGGAAGGAGGGAGAATTCTATCTTGCCTGTAGGGATAAGTGCGGGCCTATCCTGGGATTTTTACTCTGTGGAATCTAAGCAATTTTTTTTGCTCTATACAGTCCTGAAAAACAGCTCTTGCCTACCGACTCTGTTCTGACAATTGTTAAAAAAAACATTGCAACCAGCTTATCTTAAAAAACCGCCATCATTTCAATTAGAACGGATAACAACAAAAATAAGAACGCCTACCAGAAGGAATACAAGTATTTGTTATGATTTGAGTATCCATTGAAAAAGAGAATCAACTGATATATCATTATTCGTAGGATTGGTTTTTCCCAGTTTAACAATTCATACGGAAAAGCTGTATGAATATAACCATCAACAAAAAAGGACTCAGCATGAAACATACCATCAAAGTACTCACTCTTTTACTCATCATTGGCCTTGCCGGATGTGCCAGCAATCAGGACTTGGAAGACGTCAGAAAGATTGCCCAACAGGCAAATACAACCGCTGAAGAAGCTCTCAAAACAGCTCGCAGTGCAGAAAACACAGCCCAGGAAGCCAACACCATGTCTAACAGCACGGCAAACGCGTTAGAGCGTATGGCGCAGGATAAGAAACCAGTACGCAAATAATTCGCTTACTGATCTGAAAAAGCCTGCTTTTAACCTTAAGGCTCTGTGTGAAAAGAGCATGGCCAGTTCCGAAACGGAATGGCCATGTTATTATTTTACAGACCCTAAGCGGGCTTTTTCTGTATCGCTTCTGCGATTGACCTGACATCCCTATCAAGATCAAAACCATCCAGGGTCAGATATGAGATTTCCTGATTCTTTCGTTTATCAAGACCACGATTATAGTAATGATCGTAGTAACCAAGAAGAATCGTGCAGGCAGTCTCGAAATCATCTTCTTCCAGGAGTGCAACCACTTCCTGGAGTTTTGGTTCGGTCAGTTTCTTAGCAATTCGATGACAGGCATCAATCAGTTCCTGTCGATCTGTACCTGTGTAATCCTTCACCAGCCGCTGCACACGCGCCTGCAGAGGGACATCGATAATCAACAGAGGTGCAGCTCTCATCTGCAACAGTAAGGGTGGGGGCAAGTGGACTGATCCGATAACATAGCTCTCATTTTCAAGAAGCAGAACTGTATCCGTGTCGGTCCTCCGCAATTCCTCGAAAAAATCATTTTCAAACTGCTCGGTGGTGGGTTGCGGTTCTTCGTTAATATGCCCGAAAACTGACCCCTTATGATGTGCCAGTCCTTCCAGATCAATAACTTGTAGGCCTTGGGCTTGAAGGCCGAGAAGAAGAGCTGTTTTACCACTCCCCGTCTTTCCGCCAAGGATTTGTAGTTTACGCGGGCACTCTATCGTCTCTCGTATTTCCCGACGATAGCCCTTGTATCCACCTTCAATACGTCTGGCGGAAATCCCAGCCTCATTCACGACACGACAGACCTCGGTACTGCGTTTTCCACCGCGCCAGCAATAGATCACAAGTTCCTCGGATTGCAAATTCCCGATCTCTGCAATAATTGTATCCACCTTGGGCAGGGCTATCTTTTCTCCAAGTTGCAGAGCCTGATCCGGATCCACCTGTTTATACATGGTGCCGATTTCACTCCGTTCTTCATTACTGAAAAGAGGAATATTAACAGCGCCCGGGATATGGCCCTGAGCAAACTCGGCGGGCGAACGAACATCAATAAACTGGACGTCGGATTCCGTGGAAATATCTAAAAATCTAATGGAAAACTGCAAATGGCCTCCTGGGCTTGTTGGTACTGGTCGCTATTCTGAACAGAGTTACTCCGGCAGCGAAAAATTTGCCATCCTTTTCCAGTTCAAAACATCCCTGTAACAGATGTTATACGGAAAATTCACACAATTTCACATTTCCAAACTCCACCCATTGGAAATATCGACTTATTTAGCCAGTTCTCCAGCCAGCAAGCTATCACTTCTCCCCAGGCTATACGCAAATACGTGTACGAAATCCCCCTTGATATAACAGATGTTACTTGTTAATGCTGATGTGAGATATAGACAGATAGTTTTCACTCTAAATCATCTAACATTTTAGTATTTCATGAAATTTGAGTTATCTCCATGCCACTCGCTATTGAGCTTAGCATCTCTTTAAAAGCACGGCTCTGGTTTATTATCAGTCTAATGGAATCAACGCAGAAACCGCTTCCACTATAGTTCCCCTGGAGAATATACACAGGAAGGCGGCACTACCCAGATTCCGTCCATCGAATGTTTACGCTATTTTAATTCTGATTACGTATGAAACTCAGCCAACGTCACATATTTGAGGCGTAATACGCTGATAAACCATACGAATTACAAGTGACCAGATGTGTCATTCCCGCGGAGGCGGGGATCCAGTTTCGTGCCACCCTCCCCTAGATTCCCGCCTCCGCGGGAATGACCGACAAAAATGGCTGAGCTGTGTACGTAATCAGAATTTTAATTGAATAACAAACTGTCCAAAGAAATCACTGTCGTTTAAATAAGGAGAACAGGATGAAAAGTTACAGAAAAGAGCTGTGGTTCGAAATACCAACCAGAAGAGGATTTATAAATATCACGCCACAGGTGGAAGAATGTTTACAAGAGTCCAAAATTACGGAAGGAATCGTACTCTGTAACGCTATGCAAATCTTAGTACACAGGTTCGATTTGTCGTCTGTGGTCGCATAACACACCATAAATTAAGAAGAAATTATCTGTTTGCCGAAGGAGTGAATATACTGTTGAAAGCATATTCTGATAGAGTAGCCACAGATTTTATTACTATCGGAGATGCACAGGAACAAGT
>CAZDJE010000011.1:0-58052 GCA_964505715.1 uncultured Desulfocapsa sp.
ATTTGTTATATGTTGAAATATTTGAGGTGCAAACTATTCTGACACATAGGGGTATCAATCAAACGTAACCAGTACCTGCTTTCCTTTGCTTCCTTACGACAGATTTTAATCCTGTAGATAAAATCTTTTTTACTTAACGCCTCATTTGCCTCAATATAGTTCGCCCCAACAGATCCTGAGGACCTTACCACCTGCTTACCATCTTCTATGTCCGCAATATGCTTTGGTAACTGTTTAACAAATTTCCTGACCTCTTTTGCAAATTCAAAAGTCCGATCTTCCAGGTCGTATGTTTTTGTCATTGTAAGTTTTTCATTTTGTAATTTGTTTCGTATTTTAAATATTCTTATTTCGAATTTTTCTTCTCTACAGGTTCCAAAGACAAAGAAGATCTACACTTCCCATCATAAAAGACAAACGTTATTGGCTCTTTTGGAGAATAGCACCAAAGATGTTCATTAACTCTTGAGATTCCTTTGTCAGCTTTTGAGACTGTTTCTATAGTACTTCAGAGTTATCAGTATCAATCAAGCGTAACCAGTACCTGCTTTCTTTTGCTTCCTTACGACAGATTTTAATCCTGTAGATAAAATCTTTTTTACTTAACGCCTCATTTGCCTCAATATAGTTCGCCCCAACAGATCCTGAGGACCTTACCACCTGCTTACCATCTTCTATGTCCGCAATATGCTTTGGTAACTGTTTAACAAATTTCCTGACCTCTTTTGCAAATTCAAAAGTCCGATCTTCCAGGTCGTATGTTTTTGTCATTGTAAGTTTTTCATTTTGTAATTTGTTTCGTATTTTAAATATTCTTATTTCGAATTTTTCTTCTCTACCGGCTCCAAAGGCAAAGAAAACCGCCTCTTCCCATCAAAGTCACAAAAAGCATTAGCAATAGCAGGTGCTGTCGCAATACAACCAATTTCCCCCACACCTTTTGCTCCAAATGGCCCCTCCGGATCATCGGATTCAACACCAATCACTTCAATCTTCGGCAAATCATTTATCTTGGGAATACCGAGTGCCCGATATTTACCCGAAGTAAGTAAACCATCTTTAAGAGGAACTTTTTCAGTGAGCGCATATCCAATTCCCATGGCAACTCCCCCTTCAATCTGGCCCTGAAACAGCTTGGGATTCAGAATTTTCCCAGCATCGTGGGAGGCGATAACCTTCTCAAGTTTGCCATCCTTATCAAGAATTGCAAGATTAGTAGCGTAGCCGTAGGAAATATGGGAAATAATTTCACCGGGTTTCCCATCCGCATCGGTGTAATCGCATAAAAATTCTCCCGTATATGTTCTGCCAGCAAGCTCCTCAAGGGATTTTTCTTTAAGATCTTCTTTGAGATTTTTTGCAGCATCGATAATAGCGCGCCCAAGAAGCAGAGTCCCACGACTCGCTGTGGTAGGACCTCCAATAGCACCGGATGCAGTGCTCACAAAGGGAGTAATTAGATCAATATCTGTTATACCCGTTGCCTCGCAAAGAACCTGCTGCGCAATAGTGTGTACGCCCTGACCCATCTCAGTCCAGCCATGATGGAGGGTAATTTTACCACCCGTATGAATTTCAATAATAACCTTGCTGATTTCAGGAATCCCGTTACCTACCCCGCAATTTTTCACGGCACAGGCAAGCCCTTTAAACTCGGCATTATCGTAAGCTTCTTTTACACTTTGCAGTGTTTCTTTAAGTCCTACACTTGCGGTGAGTACCTGTCCAGGAGCAAGCATGCGCCCAATATCAAGAGCGTTATCATAACGAAACTGCCAGCGATCAAAGCCCCCTTTCTTACACAACACATCAATCAGGCTCTCGAGCGCAAACGTTGCCTGATTAACCCCAAAACCCCTCATAGCACCACAGGGTATATTATTGGTGTAAACCGATCGCGCCTCGATATCAACGGCTTCAAAGTGATATCCGCCGGAGGCATGGGTCCCTGTCCGATCCATAACCGGCCCACCAACGGATGCATAGGCACCGGTGTCCCCTATAATTCTGGCATAGAGCGCTGTAAGCATCCCTTTTTCGTCACATCCAATCTCATAATCCATGCTGGTTGGATGACGTTTTGGGTGCATGCGGATGGACTCGGGCCTACTCAGTTTGTATTTTACTGGAGTATTCAGCAGGTGGCAGGCAAGGGCTGCGTGCCCCTGTACCGTAATATCCTCTTTGCCCCCAAAAGCACCGCCACAATCAACAATTTCAACTTCCACTTGTTCCTCTGAAAGGGCAAGCTGATGCGCAATTTCATCACGTTCACGGTAGGGCCCCTGACTCTGGGAGAAGACTTTAATGCCACTCTCTTGAGGGATAACCACGCAGCATTCCATTTCCAGAAAACCGTGGTCAATGGTGGGAGTTGTATAGGTCCCTTTGACAGTCAAGGCCGATCCTGCAAGCATCCCCGCAACATCGCCTCGTTTTATGATCTTTTCACCAAGCAAGTTTCCGCTTTCATGAATTTTAATCGGGCTATCCAGAGCCTTGAGCATATCGGTGAGCGGTTCAAGAACCTCGTATTCCACCCGAATACACTGAGCCGCGGCTCTTGCCATGGCCTCGGTCTCAGCAACAACGGAGGCCAGGACATCACCGATATAACGGGTAATCTCCCCCTGTTCCACCATCAAAGGCCAATCTTCAACAATAAGGCCTGAGTTTCGTTGTCCAGGGATATCGGCTGCCAGCAGAACACGTTTTACACCGGGCTGTTTCTCCGCCTCACTAACATCGATGGAAAGTACTTTAGCTCTTGGATGATCGGAGAATTTAAGCGCTCCATGGAGCATACCATCGAAACGTAAATCATCCACAAAGGGCTTGCGACCAAGGGCTCGCTCCAGAGCTTTGAATTTTGGGCTCGATATTCCGATTCCCGCCCTGTCCTCAAAGGAAGTATCTTTATTTTCACGTAGAGAGATGGCCGTAGCAATAACCGCATCCACAATTTTCACATAGCCGGTACAGCGACAGAGATTAAACTGTAATGCCTTTAAAATTTCAGCCCTGGTTGGATTGTTATTCTGACTCAGTAAAATTTTAGTTCTGGTTAAAAAGCCTGGTGTGCAAAAGCCGCACTGCACAGCACCACTGCCAACAAAAGCGCGGCCAAGGGTCTGTAAAAGAGATTCCGGTACCCCTTCAAGGGTCACAACATTTTTTCCCGCAACTTTTTTCATGGGTGTGGCGCAGGCAAGAACTGCTTTTCCATCCACTTCCACAAGACAGGCTCCACATGCTGCCTGCCCCGAACAGCCATCTTTTGCGGCTGTCAGATTTTGATCGTTGCGTAGCCAGGAGAGGAGCGAAACATTCTCATCCCCTGCATACCCAGTCTCTTTTCCATTGAGTATTAAGTCAATCACAGCTTCCCCCTTATACAGCTAATAAAACTACTCGTTAGAATATCCTCGGAGTTGCACGATCCATCAGACGTTGCAGCAGGTCAGCACTATTTTTCTGCTTGGATAAAAATATCATAGCAGCAATAATATATGGCTTATAACTCGCCTGTTTATACTGCGGCACCCGATAACGATCAAAGACCGAGGCTTCCACTTCACCGTGCTCACAGGAGACACCACTGATATCTGCCGGGAGACAGTGCATATAGAGAGCAGACCCATTATGAGTAGTGGCCATAAGTTCCTCCGTACAGGTCCAGTCCATATGTTTTTTATTCTGAGTTAGCAGTTCCTGCTCAAGCCCTTTAATACCGTCCATATCATTTTCAGCATACAGGTCTGTACGTTTTTCCATTGCCGCAAAAGGTGCCCAGCTCTTAGGGTACACAATATCAGCACCATTGAACGCCTCGGCCATGGAGTTTGAGGTGGTAAATACGCCACCGGTTTCAGCCGCCTGACGAGCAGCAATAGCCTCTACCTCTGGCATAACTTCATATCCTTCGGGATGGGCAAGGGCAACTTCCATTCCAAAACGAGTCATTAAACCAATCACACCCTGGGGTACGGAGAGTGGCTTGCCGTATGATGGCGAATAGGCCCAGGACATAGCAATTTTCTTCCCTGCCAAGTTCTCAACTCCGCCAAAATGTTTGATAATGTGAAGCATATCGGACATGGACTGGGTGGGGTGATCAATATCACACTGCAGATTTACCAGGGTTGGACGCTGTTCAAGCACTCCCTCATCGTGACCCGCCTGGACTGATTCTGCAACATTGCGCATATAGGCATTGCCCTTGCCGATATACATATCATCACGAATACCGATAACATCAGCCATAAAAGAAACCATATTAGCGGTTTCACGAACGGTCTCACCGTGGGCAATCTGCGATTTTCCCTCATCAAGATCCTGCACTTCAAGGCCAAGAAGATTACAGGCGCTGGTAAAACTAAAACGGGTACGGGTGGAATTATCACGAAACAGAGAAACACCAAGCCCGGAATCAAAAACACGGCTGGAGATATTCTGTTCCCGCATGCCACGCAGGATCTCCGCAACGGTAAGGGTGGCACTGATTTCATCGTCCGATTTGTCCCAGGTCAGGAGAAAATCGTCGTTATACATATTTTGGTAATCAAGGGTGGAAAGCTCCCTGATTAATTGTTCAATTCCTAATTTGTCCATGATTTTTCTCCTAACTTATTATGTAACTATTCAGCGAGGGCAAAAAAGATACCCTCACCTCAAAACGCGCCCTGAAGGAAGTACTCTTGGGGGGTAACTGTTTAGCAGTGCTTCAAATTCGTTTATTTTGGACTCCGAAGCATACTAATGCTATTCGAGGAGGCTAAAATGGACGTAGTTGGAGTGCTGATGAATAGTTACCTTATTATTTGGGTTCCCTTCCCATGACGAATAGCTTCGCCGATATTTTCCGGATTGGTGATAATTACTTTTTGCCCGCCATTGTGAATAAACTCGATGGCAGACTCAATTTTGGGTCCCATGGAACCCGGTGCAAAATGGCCGTCATGGAAATATTTCTCCATTTCTGTCACAGATACCTGTCCAAGGGGCTTCTCCTCAGGCGTGCTAAAGTTCAGCATAACCTGTTCAACTGCCGTGGAAATAACAAGTAGCTTGGCATTCAGGTTCGTGGCCAGAAGGGAGGCTGTTTTATCTTTATCGATCACAGCGTCCACACTCGTAAGACCGATATCACTGCGAACAACCGGTACTCCACCACCACCTGCAGCAATCACGTGAAAATCGCTTTTAAGAAGAGCCACAACAGCATCCTCTTCTACGATTTTGAGAGGAAGAGGCGATGCAACCACTCTGCGATAACCACGATTGGAATCCTGATTAAGTATCCAGTCGGGATGCTGTTCTTTTAATTTTGGCAGCTGTTCTTCACTGTAAAATTCACCAATCGGTTTATCCGGCACTATAAAACCAGGATCGGTTGGGCTGACTTCCACCTGAGTAACAATGGTTACAGCACTTCCCTTGATTTTGCGTTTTCCAAGCTCATCAGTTAGGGCCTGCTGAATCTGAAGGCCGATAGCCCCCTGGGTGTCCGCCACACAGGAACTCAAGGGAACAATATGTAGCCCAATCTGCTCCCGGGCAATTTCCGAGCGAAGCATGATAAAACCAACCTGAGGGCCATTGCCATGACTGATAACCAACTGATAGTCCAATTCAATAAGGTCCACCAGATGGGTTATGGTCTCACAAATGGCAATATACTGATCATCCACCGTCTGCTTGCTGCGATGTTTGATCAGAGAGTTCCCGCCAATGGCAATGACAGCCAGTTTTTTCTTCACCATCAACCGAACCTACTTCCGTGCAATATAGACACTTGGAAGAGCAGCATAGAGGGCCGCACAGCGCACGAGATCCGCCTTCCAGGTCTTTTCATTTGGGGCATGAGCCTCGGCTTCTTTTCCCGGCCCAAAACCTACGGTTGGAATATCGTGCATACCCGTAATCGCCACACCATTGGTGGAAAAAGTCCATTTATCAATGCGTGGAGACGTCTCAAAAAGTGATGTATAGGCCTCGGCAGTTGCCTGAATAGCAGGATGATCTTCGGCCACAACCCAGGAAGGAAAATAACAGTCGGTAGGATAGACAAGCCCCGTATAGGCAGGAGTATCATATTTATACATGCTGACCTTGGCAGAAGCGGCTTTAGCAGCGGGAAGTTCAGCTATTTGAGAGAGAGCAAGTTCTGCATCTTCTCCTGCCGTAAGACGCCGATCGATGGAAACCGAACAGCCGTCAGCCACAGCACAGCGGGAGGGGGAACTGTAAAATATCTCGGAAACAGTAAGAGAGCCTTTACCGAGAAAATCATCGTCCTTCAATTGTGTATGCAGCACTTCAAGTTCGCCTAAGATTTTAGCCATCTTAAATATGGCATTATCACCCCGCTCGGGTGCGGAGCCATGGGAGGAGACACCTTCCACATCAACCCGGATCTCCATACGACCACGCTGTCCACGATAGATGCCACCATCGGTGGGCTCTGTGGAAACCACAAACTCAGGTTTCAGGCCACTCTCCTTAATAATATATTGCCAGCAGAGACCGTCACAATCCTCTTCCTGAACCGTCCCTACCATGACCACCGTGTACTCATTTGCAAGATCCAGCTCTTTGATTATTTTTCCGGCATAGACCATGGATGCCATACCACCTTCCTGGTCGGAAGTTCCGCGACCACCAATACATTCATCGTCCTCATATCCCTTATAGGGATCAAAATCCCAATTTCCGGCAACGCCGATTCCGACGGTATCAATATGTGCATCAAAGGCGATAAGACGAGGTCCCGAGCCAATATAGCCAAAAACATTGCCCATGGGATCAATTTCAACTTTGTCAAAACCTACTTTTTCCATCTCCTCCCTGATACGAAGAACAACTTTCTCTTCATTGGAACTCTCGCTCGGGATAGCCACCATATCCCGAAGGAATCTGGTCATTTCAGGTTCATAGCTCTTTGCAAGTTCATTTATTTTTTTAAAGTTAAGTGTAGTCATCTGTTTTTTTACTCTCTTGTTTTATGGTAACTATTCAGAGTTAAGGGTAATTAGTTGCCTTCACTAAATAATTACATTTTATGTAGACATTTCTCATCCCTACCATCGTTTTACAGGAGTAAAAAATAAAAATGCCAATCATTATCAAATATATATCAACTGATTATTTTTACAAAAAGTATAGTTTTGTGTCAACTTTCTTTAAAAAAAACACGCATAATAAAAAATCGTGCCCAACACGAGCAACCTCAAAAAGACGTTCAAACAGATGGTTCAGAGAAAATGCCCCACAATAACTCTTTTAAAAACATGGCTTCAATTTATTTTTTCCTTGTCACAGGAATCATAAAAATTTATAATTTTTTATAATTTTCTATTACGACTTTTATTCGTAATTATTCAGCTAGGGCAACAAACTACCCTGAACACTCAACACTGAACTGTTCAATAGTGCCTCAGGTTCGTTCATTTTTAACTTCGAAGTGTACTTGTGCTACTCGAGAAGATAAAAATGGACGAAAATGAGGTGCTAGTGAATAGTTACTTTTATTCTATCTAAGGAGACCCCATATGTCTAAAAAAATCATTGCGACGGAAAAAGCACCAGCGGCCATTGGCCCCTATTCTCAGGCTGTACAATACGGCGAGACCATTTATATCTCCGGCCAGTTGCCCTTAAATCCCGAGACCAAAGAGATGGACGACGATGTCAGCATCCAGACCAGACAGAGCATGAACAATATTAAAGCCATTGTAGAAGAGGCCGGATCTTCCATGGAGAAGGTTATTCGTTGTGGTATTTTCGTCACTGACCTTGGAGACTTTGCAGCGGTTAATGAAGTGTATGCAAGTTTTTTCACAGGAGACTATCCTGCCCGTGCCACGGTTCAGGTTGCCGCCCTGCCACTGGGGGCTAAAATCGAAATCGACGCCATTGCTGCTGCGTAGCTTCCATCAGTAGAACTGATGTTCCTGCTATCTGCGGATGGCAGGTAGCGTTTCAGATGTTTTCCGACAAACAATCTGCAAGCGAAGGATGAGCGAGGACGTTTGGCGGAGAATACCTGAAACAAGCGGATCCAGTGAATTGTCCTCCAACAGAGCTGGCTTTCAGTGGTAAGCAGATTTTATTTTAAACGTTTATTTTCAAGATGTTTTGCGAACTCATCCACATAGCACTTAAGTAAGCACGGAGAAGAACGTATGTCCATAGACTACATTTTAAACAGTAGCCTGAAGAGTCCGGGACAGGGTGCCTCGCTCGATATCCTCAACGTTTTGGAGGCTGAAAAGGCACGTGCCTACCACAGAGGATTCAAAGAATATGAGCCAAGCCCACTGATTCAGCTCCCAAAACTTGCCAAATACCTTGGAATCGGCAAACTTTTTATTAAGGATGAATCTTCCCGTTTTGGCCTCAACGCCTTCAAGGTGCTTGGAGCATCCTATGCCATTGGTCGCTATCTGGCCGAAAAACTAGGAAAGGATATTTCCGAAATCTCGTACAAAGAGCTCTGCTCTGGTACTTACAAAGAGCAACTTGGAAATATCACATTTACCACGGCAACGGATGGCAACCATGGCCGTGCCGTCGCCTGGGCAGCCAAACAGCTGCATCAGAAGGCCGTTGTCTATATGCCAAAGGGTTCCGATCCCGTTCGACTACAGAATATCAAAGATCTGGGTGCTGAGGCCTCCATCACCAATCTCAACTATGATGATGCGGTCCGGCTCTCTATGCAAAAGGCGGAAGAAAATGGTTGGGTAATTATTCAGGATACCGCCTGGAGTGGCTATGAAGATATCCCGACATGGATTATGCAGGGCTATGCAACGCTTGCCGTTGAAGCCATGGAACAGCTAAGCAATGAGAATATCAGCGCCCCGACCCACGTCTTTCTCCAGGCCGGAGTCGGCTCCTTTGCCGGAGGAGTCCTTGGTTTTCTTGCCTCAAGTCTTGGCAAAGATATGCCGAAGATCACCATCGTTGAACCCGAGGAAGCAAACTGTATCTATCATTCTGCCAAAATCGGAGACGGCACCCCCCATGCGGTAAGCGGCAATCTTGATACCCTGATGGCAGGTCTTGCCTGTGGCGAACCCAACACCATCAGCTGGGAACTGCTGAGGGACTACGCCACGGCCTACGTCTCCTGTCCCGACTCTCTTGCTGCCACCGGAATGCGGGTTCTGGCCACGCCGTTAAAAGGGGACGAGATGCTGATATCCGGAGAATCCGGTGCAGTCACCACTGGACTGCTACACTTACTGATGGAATCTAAAACCGGTCATGCTGCAGAACTGCGAGAGCTACTCGAGCTGAACCAGGACTCCATTGTCCTTCTGATCAGTACCGAGGGCAACACCTCCCCCCGTGCGTTTCGGGATGCTGTATGGTATGGAGAGTACGGTGACAGGGAAAAAAATCGGAATAAAAAATAAGATCAACCATGGATACAAAAACAGAAAACGAACAGATTTTTCAGAACCTGAAGCAGACAGCAGATGCTGTTCACACCCTCTTCGGCCCCAACTGCGAAGTAGCCATCCACGATATGATGAATCTGCAGAAATCCCTTGTGTACTTAAAGGGTGATGTGACAGGAAGAACACTTGGGGCTCCGGCGACTAACCTTTTGGTCAAACTGCTGCAGCAGAGCTCAGAAAAAGGTGAACACAAACATAATTACAAATCAGTCACAGCCGACGGCAGATGTCTTAAATCATCTGCAACCATCATAAAAAACAGCGGTGGTCAGCCGGTGGCAGCTTTTTGTATTAACCTTGATACCACCTCCTACTTTAATGCAATCCAGTCCCTGCTGCCTTTTATCCATGATCTAGAGACTGGGATATACCCGAGCAAGGAAACCTTTGCTGACTCGGCGGGTGACACAGTCCGAACCCTTTTTGGCCAGGCAGTGGAATATATCGGCACCCAGCCGGATGCAATGTCAATCGAAGAAAAAACCAGATTTATCAGAAAGATGAAACAAAACGGAGTGTTTCAGTTTAAGGGAGCCGTTGAAGAAGTCGCAACACTGATGGACGTTACCAAATGCACCGTCTACAACTATCTCAAAAAAACCGATTGATGACAGTGCTACAATGACTAAGCCAATATCTCTACCAGGAATAATTCTGGCCGCAGGAAACAGCAGGCGCATGGGAAAAAACAAACTGCTGCTCCCCTTTCGCAATAAGGCCATACTTCAGCATGTTATCGACGCAGCCCATCTTTCCTCCCTCTCTCCTCTCATTCTGGTTACCGGAGCAGACAACAGCAGCATATTGAAAGCTATAGACATTCGATCAGCCCTGGTAATCAAAAATCCTGCCCGGGACGGAGGGTATGGTTCATCCCTGCAGGCTGGCCTTGCAGCAGTCCAAGAGAGCTGCAAGGGAGTAATGTTTCTCCCTGGAGATCAGCCGCTGCTGTGCAGTAGCACCATTGAGAAATTAATTGCTGCTTTTCAAAAAGAGCCCGATCGCTGGATTGCACCATCCTGGAACAGTCAGCGCGGAAATCCGGTGATCACCCCAGCTTCCTGGTTCTATAGTATATTTGCACTCAAGGGGGACACCGGACCACGGGAGCACTTAAAAGACCCGGCAGCAAAACTCAAAATAGTTGCAGTGGAAGACAGGGGCGTTATCTTTGATATTGACAGCCCCGAGGACTACCAGCTCTTACTCAGCCATGAGTAGGTCCGGTGTGAGCTTCTTAAAACGTACTACATTACCACCATTCTTCTGAGCGCCTGAAGATCTCCCTGTCCGTTTGCTTCTAGCAACCGACAAATAGCCCCCCAGAGAAACATCTCCAGCACCATATTGGTGCAGTATTATTTTTGCATTTTTAGTGATTAATTTTTCAAAGAACCCTCTAGTCTTCAGCCAACAACCCGCTCGGGAGCATTAAAGACATTCAACCGCCCAGGCCTTGCGTAGCCAATCAAGGTAACCCCGGCACGACGTGCAATAGCAAGTCCAAGAGACGATGGAGAGGTACGGGACATAACAATGGGAATACCAATACGGGCACACTTTAAAACCATATCTGAAGTGAGACGACCGGTGGTATACACGGCTCCCCTGGCTGGTATTTTTCCCATTAAAATCGCGCCAATAATCTTATCAACTGCATTATGACGCCCCACATCCTCATAAAACCCCTGCAATCTGCCATCTGCCCATAAACCGCAACCGTGTATACAGTGGGTTGCCGGGCCAAGCGGCGATTGCTGCAGCATTTCACGAATAAACTGGTTTGCCTCCTCAAGAGTAATCGTGCATTCGTTAAGAGGATCAAAGGCCCCTTCCAGCATTTCTCTTGATATCTTTCCTGTGCCGCCACAACCGGAAGTGATAATTACTTCCTTGGGTGCACTTCCTTCTTCCACGTCGGCATGGACAGAAATTCGCCCCTCGGGACAAACAAACACTTCACGTACCTGTCCCGGTTTTGTTACATAGCCCTGACCAAACAGAAACCCCGCACCAAATTCCTCAAGTCCTGTGGCAAGGACCATGCTTGCGCCAATTTCCTCATCATTTAAAGCGACCGTATAGGGTACTTCAATCGCGAGCCTTTCCTCTCGCTCTTTACTACCGGATGCATCTACAACTACTGTCTTCTGCAACAGCGTTACCGAGTTATCAATTTCTTCCACGTTCAGATACCAGATGTAAAATTTATTCTATCAATGTCAGGACGCCTGACTCACAGGATGGCAAACATACCAGTACAACAGAATCTTTTCCATGGATTTCATTCTCTGTCGGCGATACATTATATGTACGATTATTTGAGCTTTTGTGCAAAGCCCTGTTTCGTTTCACTTTTCACCCTGCGGAATATGAAAACCAGGCTTTCATCCATAAATCTGAACTGCAGTCCATAGCATCCTATTTGACATCCCTCCCGAGATTCTATAGACTTAAATAGCGAAGACAATAATAAGGCTCAAGATACCCTCGAGTCCAACTTCTGAGAATTCTGCCAAATTTGAGGTGAACTTGTCCACTCGAGGCAAAATCATTAGTTCTGTGATGGTGTTGATTGGAGCAATGAGCGTTATTTTTATACTCGCCTTAGCTATCACTCAACAACGTGCTCTTGATAAAATCATCGGGGAAAAGGTTGAATCCGCCAATCTTTTAGCCAAAAGTATCCTCCAGCAGACAACCACCAGTTATCAAAAACGAATAAAAGGATTCATCAACCACAAATCTGCAAAAACCAAGCTGCAATTCATCAATGCATTTGCCAGTCATGACCGAGACTCCCTGCTGCAACTGACCCGTCCCTTTTTAAAAATTTTTCAAAATGAAAGCCCCTATTTCCAGTCTCTGGCATGGGTTTTACCGGACAACACGGCACTCCTACGCATTCAAAGCCCTGAAATCTACGGTGACAACGTCAGCTCATATCTTCCAGATGTGGTAACAGCCAACGCCACCCAAAAACAGGTGTCAGGCTTTGGTACTGCGAGAAAAGGTATGCAGTATCGAATCGTCCAGCCTGTTCGTTATGAAAAGCAGCACCTTGGAATTGTTCTCTTTGGCATCCGGGCCAGCCTGATTTCTGATATGCTTGAAGAAAAACTAGATGTTCCGAGTGGTATTGCTATTATTAATTCACAATGCGGCACTAACATCAAAAGTGACAGAGCAACCCTGAAAACAAAAACCCATACCATCAGTGGACGGAATGCAGAGATCTTCAAACTCTTACCCAAATCCATTGACTGGACCCAACAGCGACAGGATTATAGTAAAAACAGTAAGCGCTACGTACTGCTTAATATTTTATCACTGAGAAATTTTGAAGATGAATATCTCGGCAACTACTTTATTATATTGGACGTCACGGCCGAACGACAGGCAACAGCCAATTTGATATCTGCAGCTCTTGCTGCAAGCGGTATCTTCCTTTTACTCTCCTTCTTTATTATTCATTACGGGTACCGCTCGCTTGTTCAAAAAATTGTTACTCTGAACCAATCTCTCGAGGAGAACAACAGCCAACTTGAAGACAGGGTTCGTCAGCGTACAGCCAAATTACAGGAAAGCGAAAGACAGCTGCACCGTGCCCAGAAGATGGAAGCAATCGGAATGATGGCAGGCAGTGTCGCCCATGATTTAAACAATATCCTCTCGGGTATTATCAGCTATCCCGAGCTACTACTCTTACAACTCCCCAAATCCAGTGAACTCAGAAAACCCATTGAAGCAATCCAGGACTCCGGCAATCGAGCCGCAACGGTAGTGGCAGATCTGCTCACCGTTGCCAGAGGTGCTGCCAGCACAAGAGAACCTCATGATATCAACCAACTTATTAATGAATATTTAGAATCTCCTGAGTGCAAAAACCTCAAGACCCAACATCCGGAAGTAAACTGCACCTCGGAACTCAATGCAGAACACCCTATTATTTCCTGTTCTCCCATTCATATTGCAAAAACTGTTATGAACTTGATAACAAATGCAACAGAGGCAATTAAAGGGTATGGAGACGTCCTTATTTCGACCAGAAATATAATCCTTGAACAAGCTGAACACACCATGGAATCAGGTGAATACCTCCTTCTCACCGTTCAGGATAATGGCTCTGGGATTGCAGATAAAGATATTGAACATATTTTCGAACCCTTCTATACCAAAAAAATAATGGGACAAAGCGGGACTGGCCTTGGTCTCGCTATCGTATGGAATACGGTACAGGATCATAATGGAAAGATTTTTGTAGAAAGTAACGAAGCAGGAACACAGTTTCAAATTTACTTCCCCGTGAGCGATGAATCCCTGACAAACCATGAAGAATCCATTGAAATTAAGGATCTTTTTTACAAGGATGCCCACATATTAGTTGTGGATGATGAATTGCAGCTAAGAGATATCGCCACCCAAATTTTACAAGCCATAGGGTATCGGGTCGACTCGGTTAGTTCCGGGGAGAAAGCTGTTCAGTTTGTAAGGGAGCAAGCCGTTGACTTGATTGTGTTAGATATGCTGATGGAACCGGGTATGACGGGATACGAAACATATAAGGAAATCCTCCAGTACTATCCAGATCAACGGGCAATAATTGCAAGTGGTTACTCCAAAAGCGATGATGTCAAAGCGGCTCTTGAACTTGGTGCAAATGGGTTTATACAAAAACCTTACTCAATCACCGAATTTGGACGAATAGTGAAAGAAGTATTATGCCACTGATCCTCTCAGTGGTTTTATTCAAAATACCAAAAGAGTCTACACAAATGGTTTTCAAGCAGGGTCCCCATATCCTATAAACAATAGACTCCACAGTATTGAACCGTATTTTCAGGACACATATGCAAAGACAGAAGAGTATTATCCATTGCACCATTCTTGTGGTCAGCTGTTGTGTAACGTTTCTCTCGGGTTGTCAAAACAGTGAGCCCATAGTTGAATGCAGTGATCCTCTTGGTTGCCTTGAAGTGGCTCCCGGAGAACCTGTAAAGATTGGCATTCTTCAAGCCTTAAGTGGCAAAGTAGCCCCCCTTGGAGAGGCACAGTTACGAGGCTTTACCCTGGCACTCGATAAGAGAAAAGGCAAACTATTGGGTCATCCGGTTGCACTTCAGATTGAAGATACAGGATGCACCGCAGAAGGTGGAGCAAATGCCGCCCTGAAACTGATTGCAGACCCGCAAACAGCAGCCATTTTCGGCACCACCTGTTCAGGCGCTGCGGCAACAGCATCACAGGCCATGTCAGCAGCAAATCTGACCATGATATCCGGAAATAATTCCGCACCTTTTCTGACTTCCATTGCGGGAAATCCTGCTCCAGACTGGCAGGCGGGTTACTTTCGCACTGCACCAAATGAACAGCACGCAGGGAATACTGCCGCGAGCTATGCCTTCCAGAAACTTGGTCTCCGAAAAGCTGCCACCATCAATGACAATGACATCTACACAAGAGGCTTAACCGAAAGCTTTAAGAAGGCCTTCCTTAAGCTCGGAGGTGAAATTGTACTTGATACCACAATCAACAAGGGTGAGCCCCAGATGCTCCCCGTATTAACCGCAGCTGTGAACGCCAAGGCAGAACTCATCTTTTTCCCGCTTTTCCAGCCGGAAGGGAACCATCTGCTGCTCCAGGCACGTTCAATGCCAGAACTGAAAGATACCCTCTTAATCAGTGACGGGGCATTGATTGAAAAAAGTTTTCTTGACGCAGTGGGAGATGCTGCAAAAGGTATGCGTTTTGTGGGCCCCAAAGCCCCAGTCGGAATAGCAGTGGATCAGTTGACCGCTGCCTATATAAAAAAATATCACGAGGAACCTACGGTGAGCTATTATCTCTCCGCCTATGATGCGGCCCAACTTCTGTTTTATGCCATTGAACAGGCTGCAACTACAGATCAGAATGGAACGCTACATATCGGACGACAAAAGCTGCGAGACAGCCTCTATGGTATAAAAGCGTTCAAGGGAGTTACGGGTGCTCTCAGCTGTGATCAATTTGGTGACTGCGCCCACCCCTCTTTTCATGTTCTGCACCTGGATGACCCATCACTTGGCCTCAAGGGACTTCAGGATAATATTGTTTTCCCCGATAGTTCCTCCAGCAATGAGTAATTTAGAATGAACTTTCTCTCTTTTAACTGGAACGCACTGGGAATAAGCAGGAAGTTCAACTTGATCTTTTTCCTCATGCTGTTCCTTATTCTCCTTATTGCAACCACTGCCTATGTCTCCTTTCTCACCATCCGCAATAGTCATAAAGATATGCAGCAGAGCACAGAGATTGGGCAGCACGTCCTGGAGATGGACCGAGGACAGGAGAGAGCCCGTAGGCTGCTGGATGAGTTCTTCCTGCACTACCAAACCATGGGATTGCAAAAAGCCCATGAGCAATATGCGCAACCGTCTATTCGGCAGATCGCCCAGGTTATCTCTCTTAGCAGGGAACTCAAGCAAACCCTCTTTCATAGCAACCAGGATTCAATCTCACGTATCAACCAGGTGGACGTAAACCTCTATCTAGCCTCTTCCAAACGTTTTGCCGACACCTCCATTTCAGCGATAGAACTACTCTCCAGACGTGCCGCTCCCGTAAGGGGCATTGAGGCACAGCTGTATACTATTGCAAATGAATTCAAAAATGAACTCAAGGGAACTATTCAGCTGGAAAGCCTTCGCAAAGAGGTGTGCTCGCTCATCAGAAGATATCAGATCAGTCGAAAACGCCATCTTATGCAATCTGCCTATAATTCACTGAATATCTTATCTCAGGCGGTCAGCAAAAGCACAACGCTGCAAAACGATCATAAAGAGAGGATATTCACATTAATTCATTCTTGTCGTAATCTAGGAGAGCAGCTACTCACTGTGGACAGGGAAATTTTTGAAAAAATGCGGGACTTTTCCATTCAATCACAAATTATATCACCCGTTTCTCGAGCATTAATTGAAGCTACAAATAACGAAATCAAACAGGCACAACAGCGAATTGACCGAATCCACCGCCTGGCCAGAATTATCATCCTGACCATAGCACTTATTGCCATCATGGCAATGAGTAGCATCGTAAGACTCCTGGATAACACCATCACCGGCAATATCCTGAAACTCACGAAGTCTGCCAATGAATTTGGACGAGGCGATATGGATGTCCGGGCCAGCGAACAGAGCAAAGATGAACTTGGCCAGCTCGCTTCAATCTTCAACAATATGGCATCCCAGGTACAGGATTTTGTCAATAACTTGGAACAACAGGTGGCTCAGCGTACAGCCGCACTTTCTGAAAGCGAAGAACGCTTTCGCAACCTGGTAAATGATCTGCCTAAAATTGCCGTTCAGGGATACGATCACGAAAGAAGAGTGATATATTGGAACCGTGCCAGTACAGACTTATACGGTTTCAGTGAACAGGAGGCACTGGGGCTAAAACTCGAAGATCTTATTATTCCTGAGCAACTAAAGGATAACGTCACCCTGGCGGTTCAGAACTGGTATGAAAACGATATAGCTGTTCCCGCTTCGGAGTTAATTCTGCGCCATAAGAATGGCCACGATGTACCGGTCTATTCTTCCCATGTTATGCTGCTATCCAATCAGGGAAAGAAGACAATGTACTGTGTCGACATTGATCTTGCGGATTTAAAATTTGCTCAGGCAATGACCAGGCGAAACGAATCTCTCTATCGACAGCTGTTTAATCATTCCACCAGTGGAGTTGCAGTCTATGAAGCCGTGAACAATGGGCAGGACTTCATATTCAAAGATCTCAACAAGGCGGGTGAAGCAATGGACAGGGTAAGCCGGAACTCCCTTCTGGGCCGCAGGGTGACTGACGCATTTCCAGGCACAAAGAACCTCGGACTGCTAACTGCCCTACGGCATACCTGGAAGACGGGTGAGCCTGTCATACTTCCTGATTTTTTCTATCACGATGACGAGCTCCAGTGCTGGCGAAAAAACCAGATTTACAAAGTGCCATCCGGTGAAATTGTTTCCGTATTTGATGACCTGACAAAAGAAAAACAGCTGGAGGAAGAAAAACATAGTGTTGAGGCACGGTTGAACCGAGCCCATAAAATGGAGGCCATCGGACTTATGGCAGGAGGTGTTGCCCATGACCTCAACAATATTCTCTCAGGCATCACAGGCTACCCGGAACTCCTGCTTCTGCAGCTCCCCAAAGACAGTGAGCTAAGACAACCGATTGAAGCCATTAAAGAGTCTGGAAAACGTGCAGCTGATGTGGTTGCCGACCTTCTCACAGTGGCCCGTGGAGTCGCCATCAGAAAGGAAACAGTGAATATGAATACTCTGGTTATGCAATATCTTGATTCGCCGGAGTATCACCAACTGCACGCCTCCCATCCTCATATTCATTATTCAAAAACGCTCTCCACCGATCTCCCCAACCTCTCCTGCTCACCTCTTCATATCAAAAAATGCATCATGAATCTGGTGACCAATGCAGCAGAGGCGATGGATAAACCAGGCAGTATCACACTCAGTACGACAACGGTTGTTCCGGGTCGGAAGTGGGCAAGAGAAAATGGAATGGTGCAGAATGAGTATATCGTTCTTACAATTACGGATACGGGGGCGGGGATTCCGCAGGAAAACATCGACCATATCTTTGAGCCTTTTTATACCAAAAAAGTAATGGGCAGAAGCGGCACAGGCCTAGGACTTGCCGTAGTCTGGAATACCGTGGAGGATCACGATGGAAAAATCTTTGTGGAAAGTAGTGACAAAGGAACGCGTTTCCAACTCTATTTTCCTATAAGCGATGCTGAAAATATCGTTCCGCCCCCCAATGATGATACCCCCCGAGAATATATTGGAAACGGAGAACATATCCTGGTGGTCGACGATGAACCGGTTCTCAGAGATATCGCCTGTCAAATGCTGCAAAGCCTTAACTATACAGTTGACTTTGTCAGTTCCGGCGAACTTGCCATCGACTTTTTAAAAAAATCCTCCGTCGATCTGCTGATACTTGATATGCTGATGGACCCTGGAATCAACGGATGTCAAACGTATAAAGAAATCCTTCGTTTCGTGCCCGGACAGAAGGCCATCATTGTTAGTGGCTTTTCTGAAAGTGATGATGTGCTGGCAGCTCTTGCTCTTGGAGCCTCTGATTTTATCAAGAAGCCCTATTCAATGAATCAGCTGGGATGCACTGTACAGGATGCCTTAAACAGTTCGACACACTAATACCCGGATCATTAAAATGAACACACAGAGAACGACATCATGGAATAAAATAGGCCGGTGTGCCCCCCTCTTTCTACTGCTTACCCTTCTCTGCATCCCCGCTCAGGCAGCTCCAGGAAACACCAGTAAATCATTACTCCTAGGCCAGTCATGTGCACTCAGCGGGCCAGCCAAGAATCTTGGCCTAAAGATGAGGGCCGGCTTACTGGCGGCACTTGCTGAAATCAATGCTGCAGGTGGGGTCAAAGGACAAACGGTTCGCCTCTATTCCAGAGACGACGGATATGAGCCAGATCGGGCAATTAAAAACACTCTCGAACTTATCCGAGACGACCAGGTATTTATGCTCATTGGTGAAGTCGGTACCCCCACATCCAAGGCCGTTCTTCCTCTAGTTGAACAGTACAAAATTCCTTTTTTTGCGCCGCTCACCGGAGCAGAACTGCTTAGAACTCCCAGCAATCCCTATGTGGTGAATATCCGGGCCAGTTACTATCAAGAGATGGAGTCTCTGGTATCCTATCTTACAGATTCCCTGCAACTGCGAAAGATTTCCTGCTTCTATCAGAATGACAGCTATGGCTTTTCTGGCCTGGAAGGCATTCAACTGGCTTTGGAGAAAAGAGGGCTGCAGCTTGTTTCAGCCGGTAGCTATGAAAGAAATACTGTGGCGGTTATGGGCAGCCTCCAGGATATCTATAAGGAAACCCCAGAAGCTGTTATTCTGGTTGGAACCTACGCTGCCTGTGCAGAATTTATCAAACTCAGTAAAGCCAGAAAACCTGGAAAAAGGATCTACGGCAATATATCCTTTGTTGGGACCAAAAGTCTGAAGGATGCGCTCGGAGCATATGGCGAGGATGTTATTGTTTCTCAAGTTGTTCCCTTCCCTTGGGACGACAAAATTCCACTAGTGAGAGAATATCAGGCAGCCATGCACAAATACCAGCGTAATCATCCCACTGGTTTTATCAGCCTTGAGGGCTATATTGCGGGAAAGCTTTTTGCAACCATTGCCGAAGCAGTGCCCGGTGAGTTAACACCGGAAAATTTTATTCATACCCTACAGCAAATTGGTTCTTTTGATCTGGGTGGAGTTGTGCTTCATTTTAGCAAAAAGAATCATCATGGCATTGGAACCGTTGAACTCACTCGGATTTTCCCAACCATCCAGAGGCTGAACAGTGCTGAGTAGCCGGTATTCATTATTCAGAGGCGGACGCTGATGCCCTCGTCACACAGACCATCCCTAGCATCCGCTCCCTTTCGGGCACCATTACTGGTGCTGTTCGCACTTGCTCTTTTACTGGCGATATTCTGGAGCATCAACGAATACAAGACCTATCAGCAGAGCATCAGAAACACAGAACAGAACTACAAGGCACTCTACCGCGAAAGAGTACGGGAAGAACTCGGCAATATAGAGAATTTTATAGACCAACAGCGCTCCCAGGCAATAGTCAACGTCGAGGATGAATTACGGCAGAAAGTACAATCCGCCTATACCATTGCTTCGCACATCTACCAGATGTACAAAGAAAGGTTGAACAGCAGTAAACTGCGTTCCATGGTAGCGGAAACCCTACGTCCCATTCGCTGGAACAATGGCCAGGGCTACTACTTTGCAGGAAGAGTCAACGCAAATACCATAGATCTTTTTGCCGATGATCCACTCCTTGAAGGACAAAATCCTACCCAGCTGAGAGAACAACGTTACGCATCCATATTTAATGATCTGACGCACATTATCCGGGAAAAAGGTGCTGGTATATACCGTAAACCAGAAAAAAAGGATCCACCTTTTCCAGGGATGACTTTTGTCAAATACTTCAAGCCATTCGACTGGTATATCGGTGCAAGCACTTTCCAGGAAATCACCAAGAGAGTACTCCAGGAAAATATTCTCACCACGGTTCAGAATATGCAATTCAGTGAAGATGGTCATGTTCTCTGCTTTGACGCCAGCGGAACCATCCTCAGCCACCCCAACAGTGTCCTTATTGGCAGCTCAATCACCAATCTGGTCAATGAGCGTGGCGAAAACTATGGCGAGATGGTGCTGGAAACAGGCCTCCGCAATAAGTCCGGTGCCACCCTTCTCTATTCCTTCACCGATCCTCTCTCCGGCAAAGAGCTGCAGCGCCTCTCTTTTATCAGGTACTATCCCGACTGGGACTGGATTTTTCTTGTCGATATTTCCATGACGGCAATGGAAAAAGCGATCAGCAGGGAAAAGGAAATCGCCACCACCACATCTGTTCAAAATGGGTTTATTTTCCTCACCCTTCTGATTACTGCAGTTCTGTTTCTAACGAGTATGGCATACTATCACTCGGTAAAAACAAAGCAGGGGATCAAGCTCTTCACCACTTTTTTCAGAAAAGCAGCACATACCAGGGTAAAAATCAGTAATACCGATTCAACCTTTGCAGAGTTTGAAAATCTGGCTGAACTTGCCAACACCATGGTGGATGATCTTGTGCAGACGGAACGCCTCCTGCGTCGTGATGAACTCCGCCTCGATACCCTGCTTCAGTTAAGTGAGATGGAAGAGTACAGTATACGTGATAAGTATGATTTTGTACTGCACCGGATAATCCAAATTACAGGTAGCACCAGGGGCTATCTTGCTCTTATCAACCAGGCCCAGACACACTGCACGCTCTGCTCCCGGATAAACATGGATACTGGCAGCATCGGACTCGATCCAGAAGAAGGCAATCCTCATCGCCTGCTTACTGAAAGCGGTATCACAGGCAATTGTGTGCTGCAGAAAGAAACATCTATTTTCAACTCAAACGATGAGCTATTACGACATTCTCCCCACCCCTATAAACAGAATATTGAACGTCGACTCGATATCCCTATGTACGATAAGCAGACGGCTGTTCTGGTGGCGGGTGTGTGTAACAGCAATAGAGAATATGACAATTCCGATATTCGCCAAATGACCATGCTCCTCGATGGCATGTGGCTACACATCCAGAAAACCTGCTCGGAAAAAGAGATGGCTAAACTGGAACGACAGGTTATCGCTATAGGGGAAGAAGAGCGGAGTAGAATTGGCCGCGATCTCCACGATGATTTGGGATCACACCTCAGCGGCGTTGAATTGCTCAGTAAGGTCCTAGAGCAGAAGCTTGAACAGCAGTCCCCTGATCATGCAAAGCAGCTCTCAATCATTCGTAACCTTATTCGAGATTCCATTGAAAAAACCCGCCGCCTTTCCCGGGGCCTCTATCCTGTACACCTTATAGAGAACGGACTCCAAGCTGCTATTGAAGAAGTCATCACTGAAATCAAGGAACGCTACTCTGTGTCCTGCACTCTCACTTTTGACAATCGAGTTGAACCCCTTGCAAATACCACTGTCCCACATGTATACTATATTGTGCGGGAAGCACTCTTTAATGCGGCAAAACATGCAAAACCTCAGCGGATAGAAGTGGTCATCCAACGTATTGACAACACCCTTTCCATCAGCATAATCGATGATGGCCTTGGGATATCGGAACAGAAACGAAAAATGGGATTGGGTCTTCACACCATGCAGTACCGGGCAAAAGCAATTGGAGCGACTCTTGACATACAGGCAGGGAAACCCAGCGGCACCATCGTGAACCTCTCAGGAGCAATTTTCAGATGATATCGAAAATACTTATTGTGGATGATCACCCTATATTCCGTATGGGAATGAAGGAACTCATAAACCAGGAAGATGACTTCACAGTCTGTGGGGTGGCAGAAGATATAAAGGAGGCACGAAAACTCTTTTCTACGCAATCACCCGACATGGCCATTATCGACATTGCCCTTGCTGATGAGAACGGTCTTGATCTGGTCAAAGAGTTCAGCGACAGCCGTAAGGATTTCCCAATGCTGGTACTCTCCATGCACGATGAATCCGTCTGGGCAGAACGAGCAATCCGAGCAGGTGCAAGTGGGTATGTGATGAAAAAAGAAGCATCTGAATCGGTAATCTCTGCACTGCGCAATATGCGAAAGGGAAATATCCATGTGAGCAGCAATATGATCTCCCTGCTACTAAACAAAATGCACGACAAACCTGAAAAGGAGAGTGTGGCAACAGAAGACAAGCTCACCGAAAGAGAACTTGAGGTCTTCCGTTTGATCGGAGCCGGACTCGCAACCAGAGAGATCGCAGAACAGATGGTACTTGGCATTAAAACCATAGGCACCTACCGTGACCGTATCAAACAAAAACTGAATCTCAAGAATGGCCCGGAGTTAACGCGTAGAGCAGTGTTGTGGACCGATAACGAAGGTGTCCCATCCCCTGCAGTCACCAAGGAGAAGAGAGTATGACTCACAAAAGAACAGATGTCAGAGTCCCCATCAGCGGTGAAGTGACTCTTTCTGATAAACAGGGGGTACAAATTACGGCTCGCGCCAGAGATATTAGCCCAGGCGGATTTGGTTTGGATAACCCTTCAACACCTCTTGAGCAAATTGAATATCAGGTTACAATATGCACCGAACGTGACACTACAATCCAACTCACAGCGATACTTATCCATAAGAGTATAGAAAACACGGGTTTTAAAACCTCGGACATAGATGCCAAAAACTTAGAAATAATCTCACAACTTATTTCAGAATTCCAAACAACTGAAGAGTTTCTCGAGCAGATTGACCAACACGATCTACTGCAGCAAAACTTTATTGACGAAGATGGGAACGAGATATTAGTCTCCTTTGATTTTAATTCTGACAAGTAGGATGCGAAACATTTCCTAATTACCACTAAAGCTCAGGTAACCGTAAAGTTCAATCGTAGGAGCCCGCCCTGCGGGTAAAAGACACTAGTATGATTAGTATTCACCTCCAGCAGGAGGCGTGACTCCTACACGTGCTATCAGCAAAAACTGAGTTTGGATGGTAATCAATAAACATTTTGTAGGCTATGGCCTTACACAAACTAAGCATTCCCCCTACCGCAAAAAAGGGCCTCCCCTGATTTCTTTCTTTTCCGCTTTATTATATAGTTGCAATTGTTTGAGTGTATCAGTGCCTTGCAAAGATATTCCCATCAAACGGAAAAATCTCTTTGACATACCAATGGCCAGGGATAGAATAAGAAAGATGATATTCTCAACAACCGCATTCACAACAAACGATTAGGAAGGGAACATAGTGACAAATAATTATTCAGGGTATTTCCTCAGCTCAGGTAACGGTGCAGACTCAGAGTATTTCACGGCACCTATTGATGTGCACCCCGGTGCAACTTTGTCCCGCAGCGAGAAATCCGGACACAAAATTCTCCTTGCGGGAGGATTCTCCACAATCCATCCTGACTCTCCATTCCCTCTTTCTTCCACCTTACAGCTCAACGGCGACCTTACAGAGACAAATGATACAGAAATGTCCAGCATTGCCCGAGCTGAATTCATCCGTCACAATAGTCAATCTTACAGATCATATACACTAGAGTCTGATCCTCGCGTTACAGTTATCGGTGCAAGTGCAGAGTCCCTGCAAAACTTTATGGAGACCTACGGTGGTGTCCTAGAAATTGATGCAATACTCACCAAGGGCTATGATCAGGAATTAACCACAGCCCAAGATTTACAGATACGATCCGTAAACAACAGCTATATAATCAGCTTCAATAGCAAACAACCCGTGGATCATGCCCGTTGCACCTACTGTGGTGCTTGTGGCCCTGCCTGCCCTGAACACTGTTTATCCGAACAGCTCTTTCTTGATTTTTCACACTGCACCTTTTGCAAAGAGTGTCTGGCCGCCTGTCCCCATGACGCCATCGACCTCTATGCAGTAGAGAGAAGAGAGCTTCATACTCCAGCGATTGTTCTGCTTGATGACTCTTCCATCGATTTACCTGAACAACAGAATAAGATCTACTCCAAAGAGACCCTTCCAGCTCTGTTTGCATCCATTTACGCAACAGAGGTTGATGAGCTTATTGGCTGGGAAGCTAGTCTCTGCCAGTATAGCCCGCGGCTTGGAACCGGTTGTACCGCATGTTTCACCGCCTGTGCCCATGGTGCTATCGCGCAGGGCAAGGAAGGTGTACAGATAGACCATCTTGCCTGTGTCGAATGCGGCGCATGCCTGGGAGTCTGCCCCACCGGTGCCCTGCAGTATAAACGCTTCGACGACACCGCCTTTGTGGAATATTTTAGGACCGCTCCACTTACTCCAGGAACCACGGTTGTTCTTGGCACTGAAGAGGAGTTACACAAATACTGGTGGTACGGCAGCAACAGCAAACAGAAAGATCTGTTTTTCATGGAATATCCGGCAACTACAGCATTACATAGCATGCATTTTCTTCTGCTCTATGGTATGGGCGCAACGGATATTCTTGTACTTGGCTTAAATAGCAGCGGTACCAATCCTGAAATAGAAATGAGTAACACTCTGTTGCAGAGCCTTTTTAAACAGGAGCAGGTCATACGTGCAACAAGCACTGAAGAACTAGGCACAATTCTGGCTCAGGAGAAAAAAAGCAGCTCACTGAGCAATTATTACCATGATTTCTCCCACACCAACCGCCGCCGAAAGTCTATTGATATCATTCAGTTTTTAAGAGATCAAGCCGACAGCGAAACATACAGTATTGCAAGCAGATATTTCGGCGAAATCATCTGCGATGAAGAAAAGTGCACCCAGTGTATTGCCTGCATCAATGAATGCCGCATGGAGTCTCTTGTTGCCGATGGCGCCACTTACTCCCTGAACCATACTCCTGTACAGTGCGTACAGTGCGGAACCTGTGTTACTGTTTGTCCGGAAAATGCACTCACAATGAAATCTGGATTGCACCTGAATGATTCTTTTTTTGCTGAAAAAACACTCTCTCAGGCAGAACCTGCCAAGTGTAAAGGATGCGGAAAAGTATTTGGCACACGCAAATCACTTGAAAAGGTGATGGCCATCCTCTCAAGCAAGAATATGTGGGACAGTAATGATGACCTTCTCTCCTACTGTGAAGATTGTCGAGTTGTTAACCTCTATCAGTCCAGCGAGAAAGTATAATGGAACCAGACCTTACAGATCGTGATTTATGCCGGATTCGACTTCGATTTTTAGATCTTCTGAAATCATTTTTCCAGGATGAACCGGATGCCGACCGTTTGAGTCGCTGGCGGGGAATATTTGCCGCCCTTGAGAAGGAAAACATCAATCAAACCCTAGATAGTGCAATCCATGAGCTAGGAGAAACACTTGCAGCTAGGAGCCTCCAGGAAATCAAGGACGAGCATTATGCCCTCTTTATTGATCCCTACTCCAAACGACTTCTACCGTTAAATGCTGCCTACTACATTGACGGCAAAAGTTTCGGTCCAAGCCTTGCAAACTTCCGGGAAATACTGAAACAGGGACAGTTAGTGAAGGACAGCAAATTCACCGACCCGGAAGACTCGCTTCCGATCATGCTTGATGCTCTTATTACTCTCATTAACGAAGAGCAGAAAGAAACGATGGATACACGACATCTGCAGGATCAATTACTGCAGCATTTCCTTATCCCAACAACAAAAAAGATCAGCGAACGTATCAACGAAGACTCAGAAGCCCTTTTTTATCAGAAATGTATCATATTTCTTGACGCCTATCTCGAACTTGAGCAGGGCCTTCTAGAAAGTGAGCCAGAAACAATTCATTAACAGCAATTTTACTCAGAAACCTGCACGATGCAGCGTAATGAAGTAAAACAGAACCCCATAACTCTCTATGGAGGACACCAGTATGAAACAAAATGATGACCAGAGGCGCTCGTTTCTCAAACAGATTTTTGCAGGAACTGCAGTAGTTGCAGGGTCTGCACTCGTTGGGAAAAAAGCAAAGGCACAGGAGACAGCTGCAACAAAACGTCCCGACGAAGTTTTATACAAAAAGAGTGATGCCTTCAAAAAATATTACGACTCTCTGCGCTAACTAGGAAAGGAGAACCTAAACATGGCTCAACGAAAAATTCGCAGTTCCAGTTCCGTTGGAACAAAAACAAGCCGGGTAACCCTGAATCCCAAGGTTGCCAGGCGTTCATTTCTCAAGCTCTCCGCGGCTACAGCGGCGCTTACCGGCGCTGTAATGACCACGAAGATGACCGCAAAAGCAGCAACACCCGCTGCTGCCAAAGCGGCCTATCCTGATTCCAAGATGGTACGATCCATCTGTACACATTGTGCTGTCGGCTGTGGTATTAACGCCGAAGTACGAAATGGAGTCTGGGTACGACAAGAAGTGGCACAAGAACATCCTGTTAGTCGTGGTGGTTACTGCTGTAAAGGTGCCTCCGCTATTGATATGGTAGCCTCAGAAAAACGCCTCAAAAGCCCGATGAAACGTGTCAACGGCAAGTGGCAGAAAATCTCATGGGATACTGCCATGGATGAAATCGCCGCCAAGCTGACCACCATTCGTGAAAACGATGGCCCCGATGCTCTCCACCTGAACGGCAGTGCCAAGGTCTCGACTGAGATGGCCTACCTGCAGCGAAAATTTGCAGCATTCTGGGGGTCGAACAACGTCGACCACCAGGCAAGGATCTGACACTCTACAACGGTGGCAGGTGTCGCCAATACATGGGGTTACGGAGCAATGACCAACAGTCTCAACGATATGAGACATACCAAATCAATGATCTTTATCGGATCAAACGCAGCTGAAGCGCATCCAGTTTCCATGCAGCATATTCTGCATGCAAAAGAAGTAAACAATGCGCCAATCATCGTTGTTGATCCTCGTTTTACAAAACTTGCCGCCAAGGCAAGTGAATTTGTTCGCATCCGCCCGGGTAGTGACTGTATCTTTATCATGGGACTCGTTAACGAGATCATCCAGAAGGGCTGGGAAGATAAGGAATTTATTCGCACTCGCGTTGCGGGATTTCCTGAGATGGCTGAGATTGCCACAAAGTACACTCCCGAAGAAGTTGAAAATGTAACAGGAATTCCAGCTGCTCAAACCAGAAAAGTTGCCAAGATTCTTGCCACAAACCGCCCCACATCACTCACCTGGTGCATGGGTGGAACCCAGCATCACATCGGATCATCCATTACTCGTGCCTTCTGCATCCTGCAGCTTGTACTCGGTAATATGGGAAAATCCGGCGGTGGTACCAATATCTTCCGTGGCCACGACAACGTTCAGGGCGCTACGGATATGGGTGTTCTGTCAGATACTCTTCCCGGTTATTACGGACTGAGTGACGGTTCCTGGAAACACTGGTGTCGTGTCTGGGATGTTGATTTTGACTATATCAAGGGACGCTTTAAAGAGAAAAAATGGATGAACGCCAAGGGCTTTACCTTAGCCCGCTGGTACGAAGGAGTACTCGGTGAAGAGAAAATCAGCCAGTATACTCCGATTAAAGCGATGATCCAATGGGGTTGCGGTTCCAACTCAAACTCTCAATACAACAGAGTTGTCAAGGCATACAACAAACTTGATCTCTTTGTTATTGTAGATCCATTCCCAACCATGGCTGCAGCCACCTGTACCACTGATAACGTTTACCTGCTGCCCTGTGCAAGCCAGTATGAGACCTCCGGATCTGTCACTTCAACATCGAGACAAATTCAGTGGCGTCATAAGATTGTTGATCCGATTAACGGCTGTAAAGACGACTATAGCATTATGAAAGAATTGGTTGGACGTCTTGGTTTTGCAGATGAATTTTATAAAAACATCAAGGAAGTACCTGAAGATATTACCCGTGAGATCAATAAGGGTACACTGACCATCGGTTATAACGGCCAGACCCCTGAACGTATCAAGTTACATATGGAGAACTGGCACACCTTCGACATTGAAACACTTCAGGCTAAAGGTGGCCCGTGTGATGGCGACTACTACGGTATGCCATGGCCATGCTGGACCGAGGAACATCCGGGAACTCCAATTCTCTATGATGTTTCCAAATCCGTTGCCGAGGGTGGTCTGCCATTCAGAAACCGCTTCGGTGTTGAAAAAACCTATGACCAGTCCGGTCGTAAAGAAGATCTATTAGCGGCTAAAGGGGTGTATAACCCTGGTAGTGAGGTCAAAGGCGGTTATCCTGAGTTTAAAGATGTTGTTCCTGGTACCAACTGGAAGACCGATCTCAGTCAGAAGACTCTTAAAGAGGCAGTGAAACGTGGCATGGCTCCATTTGGCAATGCCAGAGCCCGTTGTGTTGTCTGGAACTTCCCAGATCAGATTCCAATTCATCGCGAGCCGCTCCATTCGCCGCGCCCTGATCTTATTGAAAAATATCCGACCTACGAGGATAAACCCAACCATTTCAGAGTGGACACACGCTATAAGAGCGAACAGAGCCCTGATCTGGCCAAGAAATTCCCATTTGTCCTTACCACTGGACGTATGGTTGAACATATGGGTGCAGGTGCGGAAACCAGAAGTAATAAGTACCTCGCTGAACTCCAACCTGAAATGTATGCCGAAGTAAATCCAAAAGTCGGTAACGACCTTGGCGTACGGGATGGCGAAATGATCTGGATCGAATCCCCAGAAGGTGGCAAGGTCAAGGTTAAAGCATTTTTCACAGAACGGGTCGATGATAAGACCATATTCATGCCCTATCACTTTGGCGGAACCCTTATGGGTGAATCCCTTGCAGGGAATTACCCCGAAGGCACCGAGCCCTATGTGGTCGGTGATTCAGCCAATGTCTGTACCAACTATGGATATGACATTGTTACTCAGATTCAGGCCACAAAAGACGGTCTCTGTAAGATCAGTCGGGCATAGGAGGATTAGTATATATGGGACGCATGAAATTTTTATGTGATATAGAGCGCTGTATTGACTGCAGCGGATGTGTGGTGGCCTGCAAAGAGGGTAATCATATACCAGTTGGTGTAAATCGACGTCGGGTAATAACCATTGGACAGGGCAAGCCAGGAGAAAAATCGATTTCGGTTTCCTGCATGCACTGTGCCGATGCCCCTTGCATCGCTGTCTGTCCGGTGGATTGTATCTACCAGCGCGAAGATGGTATTGTACTGCACGATAAGAACACCTGTATCGGATGCGGCTACTGCTTTATGGCCTGTCCATTCGGTGCGCCGCAGTTTCCAAGCGGTCAAGTCTTTGGGGCACGAGGTGCCATGGACAAGTGTACCTTCTGTGCCGGTGGTCCTGAAGAGACTTTCAGTGCCAACGAGATGAGGCTTTATGGTCAAAACAGAATAGCCGAGGGCAAAGTACCCCTTTGTGCCGGTATGTGTGCGACCAAATCTCTGCTCGCAGGAGATGCCGATGAAGTTGCCGATGTGTATCGGGAACGTGCTTTTAAGCGTGGCTCCGGAGCAAATGCCTGGGGATGGAATAAAGCCTACAAGAAGAAGTAAAAGCCTCCCAGTGCCCTCCTTGTGTTGATGCAGGTGGGGCACTGGAATACTTTTATGAATAAACAACTCATTACGAGGATGCTTATGAAGAAAATTATTCTTCCTGGCTGCATTCTATTTTTGGCAATGGCCGGACTGGCCCTTGCCCAATCATCGGAACCGCTTCTCACAGCCACTTACCAACAAATTAATACAAGCATTACAGGAGAGTGGCAGCAGTATGGTCAGCTTTTCACACAACTTCAGCAATTTATGTTTTCACGGTTGTTTCTTCTGGTAGTGACCATTGTCCCTGTGATCTTTTTTCTCCACTACATTGTTATCGGACCGATGGTCTTTGATCATGGCGGAAAACAGGTCTACTGCTTCAATCTCTTTATACGAATTGTTCACTGGTGCGCGGCACTCTCATTCGCCCTGATGCTACTCACGGGCTTGATGATTGTTTTTGCTACATTCATCGGAGGAGGCTCAATTGTTATGATGGGGCGGCTCGTACATCTGATCTCCGCCGTGGTTTTTGCAGGATCAGCATTCTGCATGTTTCTGTTCTGGATAAAAGATATGTTCCCCACGTTCTATGATCTGAAATGGATTATCATTATGGGCGGCTATCTAAGCAAGGAAAAGAAACCTGTTCCTGCCGGAAGATATAACGCAGGACAGAAAATGTGGTTCTGGTTAGCAACCCTTGGTGGCGGAATTATGGCAGCTACCGGGTACTTTCTCTTTTCTTTCCCGGCAGACATCAATATTCTGCGTCTTTCGGCCATTATTCATAATTTCCTCGGCGCTACCATGGTAGCGATGCTTATAACCCATGTCTATATGTCATTGTTTGCAATTAAGGGTTCACTTGGAAGTATGATTACCGGTTATAAACCTGAATCAGAATTAAAAATTCTTCACCCGCGATTTAAGTACTAACATTTCTATCACCTTCTCCATCCACCCTGTTGCGGTGGATGGAGAACGTTCTTTTTCTTTCTATCCTCTGTTTTCCTCCTGTACAACTTTTAGACACTTTATTCAAAGACTCATCTCGGCATGTGCACAGAAACTAGGCATCTTTTTTTCTCCTTCTGTATTGCTACGATTGGATCTAATTTTTTAATACGTATATTCAGAATGTTACCTGCATAAACCAGTTCTTCAAATCAATTGGCACGCCATATGCAATAGTAAAAGACAGAAACGATAGCAAGAAACACAACAAACAACACAAGGAGAATCAAAATGAAATTAAAAAGAAATATTACAGTAACAGCCATGGCTCTTTCACTTATCGCAGGTGTTGCCTTAGCCACCACACCAACCCCGGAGCCAGAAACGACCACAGGTCCCGGATACGGTATGATGAGAGGCCAAGGCACGATGAATGGCCAGGGCGGTCAGATGCGCAGTAAAGGCATGAGAGGTGGACAAAATCAGGACTGTCTTATGAATGGCGGCGGCCAGAGAATGGGATCTAAGGGCATGATGCATGGCAAGCGCGGAATGCACAACGGCGGAAAAATGATGAACCCAGAGATGGCTGAGAAAAGAGATAAATTTCTGGACTCCACCGTTGAGCTTCGTAAGCAACTCCACGACAAACAGTTTGCGTATAAAGAGGCCACCCGCAATCCTGCAATGACACAAGGTGAGCTTAAAAATCAGCAAAAAGAACTCTATACCATGCGTCAGGAACTGCAGACTAAGCGTCAGGCATTCTTTACCGCAAAATAGGAAACGAATGCAGCACTAAACAGATAACAAAAGGGTGAATAAGCCGTGGTGATGATATCACACGGCTTTTCACCTTTTTTTATGGTACAGTAAAAGAATCCTGGTTACATACAAAGCTCAACTGTTTTCCTCATCCTTCTCGAGTGTAATCACCTAGAATGACATACTTTTCGAGATCAATTGAATAAAAACATAACGCGCTGAAACCTTTCCAATACTTTATGATTCCTTCCGTCAAACAGCCATTTAAATTTTCAAGACCAGCCCTAGCACTCATCTTGGCAAGCGCACTGCTTGCTGCTATCCTTGGTGTTGCTACCGTTCGTAACCTGAACCGCGAGCAACAGCTTTTGGAAGACTTTCTTCTCCAACAGGGTCTGACTCTGATACGCTCCTTTGAAGCTGGAGCAAGAACCACGATGATGCACCACCGCAGTGGTACAAACCCCCTTGAAACACTTGTTGAAGAAACGACCAAAGAGCAAAGCGTTGCCTATATTCGTATTGTTCTGGAAAATGGTGAAACAGTCGCGGAGTCAGGGGACCTTCCAAAACCACTCACAAAAGAAGATATTCAACAAATTCTTATCGCGGACTGCACGGTTACAAAAACAATCAAAGAAAGCAGCACATTTGAGTTGGCTCGGATATTCAAACCACTCAAGCCGCAAATGCCAAGACGTGGAAAAAGAATGGAAACTCAGCCACCTGACTTGATGCGAAATAGAATGTATAGGAATATGCAGCGAATGGAAAGGGAACGGCAGGAAAAAGGCAAACAACTTATTGTAGTTGGCCTTGTCACCAGTGACTTTGATGCCGCCAGACACGAAGACAGCAATCGGGCACTTTTTATGGGGGCGCTCCTCTTTCTTCTTGGAAGTGCCGGCTTATATTTCCTTTTTCTCTATCAGAGCATTCGGGTTGGAAAGTCAACCCTTGCCAATATGCAGATTTATACTGACAATGTAATAAAAAGTATGCCTGCAGGGCTTATCACACTCAATCGAAACGGAGATATTGTTTCCTGTAACAGCAATGCTGAACAACTCCTTCACCGCAGCTACCCTGAAATAAAAGGCATGAAACCTGAAGAACTTTTCTCTTCACCCATTATTCAGCAGCAACAGGAAAACTCACTTCTGGAACAGGACCTTTTCTGTCTGCCTCCAAAGGGCGAAAGAATTCCCGTTAAACTCTCCACCTCACCACTTCTTGACCACGATGGGAGAAATAACGGTCTTGTTATCATTCTTCGCGATATGCGTGATATCAGAAAATTTGAGCAGCAACTCGAACTCTCCAGACGCCTCGCTTCTCTCGGAAAAATGGCTGCCGGAGTGGCCCATGAAATCAGAAATCCTCTCGGTACTTTACGTGGTTTTGCGCAATACTTCGGAAAAGAGGCAGGAAAAGGAAGTGAGGGTGAGAAATACGCAGACCTTATGGTCTCCGAAGTAGACAGGCTCAACCAGACCATCTCAAGCCTTCTCCAGTTTGCAAGAGCGCGTCAACCGCAGTGTGTACAGATCAATACCAATGAGCTATTTTCAAAACTTACAACGCTGATGGATGCAGATTTTATCGCAAAACAGATTACCTTTAATCAAAAGTATGATCCTCAGTTAACGCTTTATTGTGATCCGGATTTACTTCTTCAGGTGCTACTGAATCTGTTAAAAAACAGTATCAGCGTAACGAACAGTGGCGGCAAGGTGACACTCGGTGCAGCTCTGCAAAACAATGAAACATACATTAGTGTTACCGATACGGGGCACGGAATGACGGAAGAGGAACAGGAAAAACTCTTTGACCCATTTTTCTCCACTCGTAAGGATGGAACTGGGCTTGGTCTTGCAATCAGCCATCAAATTGTGGAACAGCATCACGGACGCATTGAGGTTAAGAGCACCCTGGGAAAAGGAACAACAATGACGATCATTCTTCCAGGAGAACAGAGTTGAGCAACCAACAAAACAGATGCATTCTACTTGTCGATGACGATACAGCGCATAGAACCATGCTCAAGGTGAACCTCAACTCCGAAAGCAATTCTCATATTTTTGAAGTTGATGACGGTGATCGAGTAATTCCATTTCTTGAACAGGAAAATGAAAGTATCGACCTGATCCTACTTGATATGAAGATGGCCCGAATGGATGGTCTTGCTACCTTAAAGGCATTGCATGAGACAGTTTACAGTACTATCCCTGTCATCGTTATCACCGCCTTTTCATCGGTTGATACCGCCGTTAAGGCTATGCGCGAAGGGGCCTATGACTATATCGCCAAACCTATTGATATCGAAGAGCTGAAAATCGTCATGGACAAAGCTCTTGGTTTTCAGGAACTCAAACAGGAAAATAAACGGCTGAAACAAGATCTTGAAAAACGGTTTTCTTTTGGAAATATTATAGGAAGCAGCGCGGCCATGGAGGAACTTTTTGCAACTCTTGAGCTTGTTGCCCCATCCGATGCCACGGTACTTATTACCGGAGAGTCCGGGACCGGCAAAGAAATGATTGCAAGCGCCTTGCATCAGCATAGCGCACGTAAACAGCAGCCGTTTATCAAGGTGAACTGTGCGGCACTCAATGAAAATCTTCTTGAAAGTGAACTCTTTGGTCATGAGGCGGGAGCCTTTACCGGTGCGGTTTCCAAGCGCAAAGGACGATTTGAACAGGCCGATAAGGGAACACTTTTTCTTGATGAAATCGGCGATATGAGCCTGCAAACCCAGGCCAAGATTTTGCGGGTACTCCAGGAAGGGGAATTGGATCGATTAGGAGGCAGTGAGACAATCAAGGTCGATGTTCGCTTGCTTGCTGCAACCCACCAGAATCTTCAGCAAATGATCGAGGAAAGAACATTCAGACAGGATCTGTTTTTCAGACTGTCGGTGGTTCCGCTGGAACTGCCTCCGTTGCGCGAGAGAACACGGGATATCCCTGAACTTGCCACTCTCTTTCTTGAACGCTATACAACAAAAAACAGAAAAGATATCAAAGGTTTTATGCCGGATGTCCTGCGTATTTTCATGTCACATAACTGGCCCGGAAATATTCGTGAGCTTGAAAACACGGTGGAACGAGCCGTCATTCTCTGTTCTGGCGAACTGATCAGTCTGCAGGAGCTTCCTCCCCAACTCCTCCCCCAGGGAACAGCTACGAGCCAGCATCCTACCGAATCCCCCATTACCCTGCGGGATATGGAACGGGAAATGATACGGGCAACTCTGGCCCAGAATAAGGGGAACAAGAGTAAAACCGCTAAAATACTTGGCGTTGCTCGACAGACTCTTTTAAATAAGCTCAAAGAGTATGATATTCTCTAGGTCCAATTCTTACCTTTCTGTTGTCAAACCGAATTAATTCCAAATTTTTTGGGCATTCTGAGACAGACCATAATAAAATGAAACGGCTAACAAAGCTGATAGCTGGGTCCCGTCCCGTTTTATTTTTATTTTTAGCCTCTGACCTCTTATACGACAAATGATATAGGTGACTTAACATATGATCTATTATCTCGGGATGTTCAGTATTGCTGTTTTTGCAATCACAGGTGTTATTGCGACGAAAGAAAAAGAACTGGATCTTTTTAGTATTGTTTTTCTTGGTCTTGTTACTGCTCTTGGCGGTGGGACGATCCGTGACATTATTCTGGGTTCATATCCTGTTTTCTGGATTTCTGATCCAATGTTTTTATGGACTGCTTTAATAGCTTCTCTCGTTTCATTTGGAGGAGGTCGGTATTTTTCAAATTTATATTCAATGTTTCTATATTTAGATGCATTGGGAATAGCCTTGTTTTCTATAGTTGCAACGCAAAAAACAATGTCTCTTGGACATCCTCCTTATATTGCTGTGATCATGGGAGTTATTACTGCAATTTTCGGGAGTATACTGCGAGATATACTCACCAGACGGCCAACATTATTGTTGAATAAAGAGCTGTATGCCACTCCTGTACTTATAGGTACAATTCTTTATGTAGGGCTTGATTATTTGACACATCATTCTCTTTTGGTAATTCCTCTGTGTATTATGTTTATTTTTCTTTTTCGTTCTGTTGCAATCCGATTTAATATTACATATCCTTCATGGCTGTGCTTGAAGAAGCAATAAGTAGGAATATCAAATTGGGAAGATATGGAAGAATCAACATAAAATTTCAAGCAACTCACTATTGCAGAAGATTTCAAAACTGGTGAGCACACAAGACTGACCAAGTTTGTAGATGGATATTCTACTAAAATTTAGGGAGAAAAAAGTTATCCATATCAGAAAGGTTATATGATGAAGCATTTGATATATGGATTAAAAAGGCTACTAGGCCAGTAGACCTCCAGATAAAGTGCATGGTCCATTTATAGCAAAGGATGACGTGATCATTTTTGAAATGCCATCCCCACATTAAACGAAAAACAGATACCAACCAAAAGAAGCCAATCAAAAACCCGTAAGCGGATTGCTGATTGATTGTTTTTAACATTAGTAAATAAATGCCTCCATACTTGCTTACCAAAGGATTGTATTATTTTAGGTAATTGTAGTATTTCAAAAGAGAGGAAAAAAAAACAGTATCCAACTCATACTAAAATATCACTCAGGAGTGAACATGGTCACCTCAATTATTCTTATAACTACAGAAAGAACAAAAATTAACGACGTGGCTGAGAAACTGGCTGAAATGGATGGGATATCTGAAGTTTATTCAGTCAGTGGAAGTTATGATTTGATAGCGATTGCACGTGTTAAATCAAATGATGATCTGGCAAATCTTGTTACTAACAGATTGCTTAGCATCGATCACATTTTAAAGTCAGAAACAACGCTAGCTTTTAAGGCATTTTCTCGTCATGACCTTGAATCAATGTTTAACGTCGGAATGTAAAAGTATTGTTTAGGATATTCTCTTTTAATCAGTAATTTAGAAATAGTATTCGGGACAACATATCCTTCATTGGCTCTTTTGTGTCACGTAGGTAAACAGCACCTGCAAACTCACCTCATCACCGTCTACTCAGCTCCCAGACGACGCACAATAGACCTGAGCTTTACAATAGTTGTCATATACTATATAGCAATATTATGAACTCAAAAGTTATCATAGTAGGAGCTGGTGTTGTTGGTGGATCCGTTGCATTAGCCCTAGCTGAAAGCGGATTCCATGTCACGGTCATTGAGAAAGAAAAAGTAATAGCTTCGGGTGCATCAAATGCAAATGGTGCGCAATTAAGTTACAATTATACCGATGCATTAGCATCGCCATCCACTCTAAAATCACTCCCCAAACTCTTACTCGGTCGTGAGCCCGCTTTCAGGCTAACCAAAAAAATGGACCCCGATTTCATGAAATGGGGCGTACAATTTCTCCGAAACTGCACCTCATCACGCGCAGACTCAAATACTCTGGCTACTCTGGAGATAGCTCTTAGATCCTGTGCAGTCATGAATACATGGCGAGATAAGTATGATTTCGATTTTGATCACAATACCGCACAAAAACTCCACTTATACGAGAATCGTGAAGTACTGGAGAGTCTCAAGGGTCGTATAGCGTTAAAGAACAGCCTGGGTGCCAATCAAGCCATTATTTCAAAAGAAGAACTCCTTGAGTTGGAACCGTCACTGCATAAAATAAATGCCGAACTTGCGGGAGCGGTACATTCACCAAACGATGAAGTTGGAGATGCAGCTAAATTTACCAAAGCCGCGTTAAACAAAGCCATGGAACTGAGTGGCGGCCAGATTCTTCTAGGAACTGAACTGTTGGGCTTTATTCGTGATGGCAATAACTATCGAGGCATAAAAACCACTCAAGGTGAAATAGAAGCTGATTACATTGTACTTTGCGCTGGCTATCAAACAAACAGAATCACCAAAGCGTTGAACTTGTCACTCCCAATTACTCCAATGGCTGGCTACGTCTTATCCTACCCTGCTACGGCCCACACGCCCAAAATAAGCGTGACAGACACTCCAAACAGAATTGTACTATGTCGCGTTGGTTCCCGTATGCGTGTTGCAGGTATGGCTGATATTGGGCAAGTATCGAAAAATCCTCCAGAGGATCGTATTCAAACGCTAGAAACAATTCTGAAGAATCGCTTCCCCTTAGCAGGAGATTACAGCGATGATGGCCAACCTTTAATCGGCGTCAGACCGATGACCCCCGATGGCCGTCCTATTATCCAACAATTCCAATCATCAAATTTGTACCTGAATTGCGGACATGGCATGTTGGGTTGGACATTAGCAGCTGGTTCAGCAGATTTGTTGAGATCAAAAATTTGCGAAGGATTGGCATAAACAGGAGTTTTAGCTACAATCCAAGAAAGAGAGAAAACGATTGATCTACCTGTTATTCAAGGCAAATATTGACATGGGCTCTCTGCTTTAAATGACTAGCTGCAGCAGGCAACGGCCTTTCATGAAGCGGCAGGAGTTCTGTTGATCAAATAAATACCGGAAAAGACTAGCAGGCCGCCGATAAGAAGTGATTTTCCCGGTCGCTCAGCCAGAATCAAGGTGCCGAGCAGGATTCCGCTGACTGGTACCAGATTGACGTACATGGCAGCCCTTGCGGCGCCAAGTGCCTTTATTCCGTCGTAAAACCAGATAAACCCAAGAGTTGTTCCGAAAAAGGCAAAGTAGAAGAGACATCCCGCCCCCTGAATGCTCAGATTGCTGATGTCCAATTGCCCCTTGTACAGAGCAGTTGCAGTGAGAAAAAGAGCACCAATGGTGCAGGAATAGGCCACTGCGATTAAGGGCGTCATATCTGTGAGCAGCCGTTTCCCAATGAGGGTATAGGCTGACCAACTCAGAACACAGCCGATGATATAAAGTTCACCCTCCCCAACACTGTCCCCCTGCAAAAGCATGGCAGGATTGCCCTTTGTGATAACAATCAGAGCACCGCAGACAGCAAGAATCATCCCCGCAGTCCTTGACAAGCCGGAACGTTCCTTGAAGAAAAGCATGGCCAGCATAGCTGTTATCACAGGATTTACCGCAATGACCATTGACGCCCGCCCCGCTTCCACTGTCTGAAGCCCGGTAAAAAAGAAGATATTGTAGGCAAAGACGCCGGTGAGGCCTAGCAGAACCAGGGCAAGCCCTTGGGTCTTGTTGATACCAGGAAGACGTCTGTCGCGAATCAGGATTGTTGTCAACAACATTGCAGAGGCGAGGATAAAACGAAGCGATGCCGCGGTCAAGGGAGAGAGTTCCGCTGCCAGCATACGCCCTGCAACAAAGGTCCCGCCCCAGAACGTCATGGTCAGGATAAGACGAATATGGACGCCGTGGGAAACAGATATTGTGGACATGTAATACTATGCTCTCTTGAGATTGATCGGATGTATTGTCAGACCGTTATACTTTACTCCTTTATAAAGACAAGAAACTTCGTAACTCTTCAGCAGCACTCCAACTGCGTCCATTTTAGTCTCCCGAATAGCATTCGGTATGCTTCGGTGCCCCAAATAAACGAAACAAGCTACTTAATTTTTAAGGCCTGTAGGGAGCCCCTCGTTTTTGAAATGCACCTGCATAGTCAATTTGTAGCCGTGGCTATTATAGGCCAGCCAGTCAAATGGATACATGAGTCAAATAATGTGTAAAACATAGGCCGTACCACCATGCACAATGGGGTTCCGCAACCGCAACTGACTGTTATACAGCAAAAGCCCCTGCTGCCTTGAATTCTAATGACAAATACAGTAATTTATTCAACATACAATTAACCAATGGTTGTCCATAAGAGACTTCTGTGCTCTCTCTTTGTTGCCGTGGAAAATATCCCCCGGTTCCTCGAGTCAGATAAACATCCCATTTCTGGATAGCCTGAACTATTTTTCACTTACCATCATCCTTCTCATTATAGAGGTTTCACATGCCACCCATCGTCACATTTATCGGCTGGCACGACTGCGGCAAAACGACCCTCGCGTCCAAGGTTGTTAGCCACTTAAAACAGCTTGGATACCAGGTGGCTGTTATTAAATCCACCAAGGACACGGGTATTACTTTTGACACCCCAGGTACAGATACCCATACCCACCGCAGTGCCGGTGCGGATTCTGTAATGCTGGTGGCACCGGATCAGATGGTGATTATGACGGACAACAGACAGGAATCCCTGACAAGTTTAGCCCATCGACATTTCCCCGAGGTAGACATTGTTATAGGAGAGGGGTTTAAAGAGGCCCGGCAGGTTTCTAAAATTGAAGTCTATCGAAATAGCAGCAACAAAGATCTCCTCAGAAACCAAGTAACCGGAGTTATTGCCGTTGCAAGTGATGAGCAGATTAGCGGTGACCATATCTTCCGCTTAAGTGAAGCGGCTGAAATTGCATCTTTTATTGAAAAACGCTTTCTTCAGGATGCGGAAAAAGGAACGGATAACACCACGCTGCTGATAAACGGTAATCGTATCCCCATGAAAGGATTTGTGCAAGATGCACTTGCCGGTACTCTGTGCGGTTTTATCGACTCCCTGAAACTCAGCAGTAAAGAAACAAAAACCATTGATATTCGGATAACTCTTCCATAGAAACGACTCAAACCACATCTTCAATTCAAAGGTTCGCCATGTACAAGAAAATCAGCTTCTTCCTTCTTTTTGTTCTGCTTCTCCCGTGCACCCCACTCCACGCCGGAGAGTCTATACGGCTTGCATCCACAACTTCTACCTTTCACTCCGGGTTACTCGACTATCTCTTGCCAATTTTTGAGAAAAGCACCGGTATTGATATTCAGCTCACCACGGTTGGAACCGGGGCAGCATTGGAGCTTGGTCAACAAGGAAAAGTTGATGTTGTGCTGGTTCACGATAAAGATCTTGAGATGCAGCTGGTTGATGAGGGGTATTTTATTGACCGGGAAGATATCATGTATAATGATTTTGTGATTCTTGGCCCCCCGGATGACCCGGCTGGTCTGAAAGGCACAATAATCCCCCCTGAAGCCTTCGGGAAAATACGCTCGGCGAAAGCCGCTTTTATTTCACGTGGTGACAATTCCGGTACCAATATGCGTGAGAACCTTATCTGGGCCACATCCGGAGCCATGCCAGCCAGTCTCGACAACTGGTATTCCTCCGCAAACCTTGGTATGGCAGAAACGATTCAGCTTGCTGCAGAAAAACAGGCCTATACTCTAGCGGATCGAGCAACTTGGTTCTCCCTGCAGGATACAAAGCTTGATCTTGTTATTCTTGTTGAGGGAGACCCGGCACTTTTTAACCAGTATGGTGTTATGATCGTCAACCCCAGAAGCCACAAGGATATCAACTATCAGTCGGCAATGAATTTTGTTATCTGGCTGACATCTGCCACCGCACAGGACGCGATCGGATCATTCAAGGATGCTTCAGGAAATGCTCTTTTCACCCCCAATGCCAGATAATTCTACATATGCAGGATAAATGAAAATCTCTGCTTCGGTTCGGGGATTTTTATTCCCTTCCTTCAACCGAAAATTCCTTGCCCGCCTTCTGCTGCTCGGGGTCAGTTGCTACCTGTTTTTCAGTTTCATCCTTATCCCCTTACGTATTCAGGGACAAAGCATGGAGCCCACATACCGCAATGGTTCCTTTGCTTTCTGCCTGCGGCCACAGTACCTCTTTACCAACATTCAACGCTTTGATGTGGTTGCTGTTCGCTTTAGCGGAAAAAGTGTTATGTTGCTCAAACGGGTGATAGGGCTTCCGGGAGATACGCTGGAATTCAGACAGGGAGTTCTTTATATTAATGGACAATCAATCCAAGAACCCTACGTACAACAGCGCAAACCATGGAACCTACGACCAAGAACCATAACTCCTGACCATGTGTACGTTGTTGGTGATAACCGTTCTACAACCATGTCCCGCCATATATTCGGGAAGGTCGCAATAAAGCGAATTATGGGTGGAGTTATTCCATGAACAAAAAGATACTGTTTGCACTGATTCTTGTCCTGACGGCTCTCGTCATATTCCTGCTGCCCAATGACAGAAAAAAAATAACCCGCAACCTTGAGACACTTGCAGAATATTGCTCTACAGCCACTGGTGAGCCCACTATTGCCTTCCTAAAAAAGGGCTCACTTGCAGGAAAACTTTGTACGAATCCCTGTCTGGTTGAGCTTGTCTCATCTTCTATTCATAGTGATTTTTCAAGAAAAGAGCTGACAGATCATATCCTTATGATGAAACGGACGCTGCCTGAAACACATTTTAGCTTTCACGACACAAGCATTACCTTCGCTCAAAAAAAGAGTGCTTCAATTCATACGACTCTCAAAATATTGGGAAAAATAGATAGTGATCGTTTTACAAATGCATATGAACTGAGTATTCATACAAAAAAAATAGATGGAAAATGGCTGTTTTCAGCTTTTCACGTTATTGAATTTATGGAACGATAAGCCAGTCGTTTTCCACTTTCTTCTAATCAGGATATTACCATGTCATCATCATTAAATGACCAACTCGGAACCACCGACGTACTCTGGAACCTTGAAGCCCTCTATGACTCCCTAGAGGATGAACTGCTTCAAGACGACCTTGACCTCTGCATACAGGAAGCGGAGCTCGTCAGGGATGGCTGTGCAGGCAAGCTACACGAATTGTCAGCAAGCACCTTTGCACGAACCGTTCGCCGTATCGAACGTATCCAGACAAACCTGTGCCGCCTTGATACCTTTGCCTTTCTCAATTTTGTAACGCAGGTCAAAAACGATACAGCGGGCGCATTCCAGCAAAAATGCAAAGAGGACGCAAGTAAAGTCAATAAAGTGCTGGTCTTCTTTGATCTTGAATGGGCCAAGATGGATCAGGAAACCGCAGACGCATTTCTTTCCTCAGAAGAGACTGCCCCCTATCGTCACTTCCTCACAAATCTGCGCAAATATGCACAACATTTGCTTTCACATTCCGAAGAATCCCTGCTGGTAGAACTTTCACCCGTTGGCCGCGATAGCTGGCTTACCCTGTTTGAAAAGCTGCTGGGTCACCTTGAATTTGGTGAAAAGAACAGAAGTGAAGAAGAGGTTCTTTCCGATCTCTACGACGCAAGCCGTGAAGTCAGAAAAGATGCTGCTCTTGAGCTCACCACGGGGCTTACAAGCCAGCTTCATATTCTCAGCCATATTTTCAATACCATACTTGCAGAGAAGATGATCGAGGATAGGCTGCGAAGCTACCCCTCCTGGGTCAGCGCACGAAACCTCTCCAATGAGCTAAGCGACAACACAGTCGAAGCCCTGGTGAATAGTTGTACAAAACGATATGATATTGTACAGCGATATTACACGATTAAAAAAGATATCCTGGGCCTTGAAACACTCCACGATTATGATCGCTACGCACCACTCCCCTCCCTGCCAAATCAGCTTGTCTCATGGGAGGAATGTAAGAGAATGGTGCTCGATGGGTTTCGCGCATTTTCACCTGAAATGGCAGATATAGCCACCCTCTTTTTTGACAGAAACTGGATTCATGCCCCTTTGCTTGACGGCAAACGCGGCGGAGCTTTTGCCCATCCGGCGGTTCCCGACGCCAATCCCTATATTCTTGTCAACTACACTGGCAACCTTCGTGATGTCTCCACCGTAGCCCATGAGCTTGGCCACGGCATTCATCAATACCTGGCAAAGGAAAAAGGGTTCTTCAACAGTGACACGCCACTGGTTCTTGCTGAAACAGCATCTGTTTTTGCAGAACTTCTTATCTTTCATAAACAGCTTGAGACTCTTGAAGATCAAGAGGAAAAGCGGGCCTTTATCTGCCAGAAACTGGAATCAATATTTGCCACTGTATTCCGACAGATATCCATGAACCGCTTTGAAGATATGATTCATAACCAGCGCCGGGAAAAGGGAGAACTCTCAAACGATGATCTCTCGACTCTATGGATGAAGAGCCAGACGGCAATGTTTGGTGATGCCGTGACACTTGGAGATCATTACAAGATATGGTGGTCCTATATCCCACATTTCCTCCACACTCCAGGATATGTCTACTCCTATGCATTTGGAGAACTGCTTGTACTTGCCCTCTACAGGATTTACGAAACCGAAGGAGCTGACTTTATACCCAAGTACCTGCATCTGCTGTCGGAGGGTGGCAGTAAAACCCCGGCAGAATTGCTGGAGCCATTTAATATTGACCTAAATGATCCTTCTTTCTGGCAGGGTGGATTGCTTGTTATTGAAAATATGTTGGAGGAGATATCATGAGTGATGAAATAGGAGCACGTCTGGTTGAGGTCCTAAAAACACCGGAAGATTCAGAATGTCAGGAAAGTTTCGCCCGCGCCATGGAACTGACAAAGGCGTACGCAAGTTCCGGTTCTGCTACCCACTTCAGTGCAGTGGCCAGGTTATTTTATGATCTTTTTGAGATGTTTGAAACGGGGAAAGACCCGCGGCAAAAATAGATTTGATAGTGCCTCTCCAAAAATGGCCTTTTCCCCCTAACCCTTCGTTGCTGGAAAATTTTATCCTCGGAATATCAACTATATGCCTGCGGTAAATTTTTCTTCGCGCCTCGATTTAGAGGAAAAAATCTCATTTCTGGACGGACACTAGATAGTTTTTATTGAGGTGGTACGCGTCGTAGATACTTGTGTATTGACTCTTCCATATCGCCACCGCAGGAGCGCACAATAAGCTGAATATATTTGACGTTCTTCTTGATATTCTCAAGATAGAGATTTCGGTCAACTCCCCAGCGCTCCCGAAAGTGTATCTGCATAAACTTGGTAAGGTTGCCAAAAACACGAGACAGACGATCAATCACGACATCGTGATAGAACACTGAGGTCTGTTCCATAAGTTCCACGGCAGAACTATAGTTGCCAATTCCACCTTCCTCATGCTCCTGAAAGAGCTGGGGTAAACGTTCAAGGTAGTACCTATCCGCCATCTGGGCCAAAATATCAGCAGATCCCACAGCAAAAGAAGCCAGTTGCATCTCAGCAGATGGAAAGAAAAGGGAATCGGGATCGATACTCAGGTTAGTGCACTGAATAATAACAGAACAGTCGGTAATAAATGGAAGGGAAAATTTCTTGGCCTTCAGATAATCGGCCATAAAGAACATTGAACGTTTTTCGTGTCCAATGGTATAAATCGCCCCTGTCACAGCATCCTCTGAGTTCTTAACCAGTAATCCACAATCATGGAAATAAGCACTATAGAGGGCCTTTAAGATGGTGGCCTCGGAAACCGACCAACCGTCGCAGGAGAGTCCATGAAACAGCCTCACCGTTGCCAGAACAACTCCATAGGTGTGGTCCAGATCATGATACATGGTATTTGACTGGCGATAGTCGGGATGTTCACCGCCAAAAATCAATCCTATTTCACGATGGAGTTCAATAAGAGGTTCCCGTTGAAAATCGGGAGCCATCAGGTTCAGTACAGCCAGAATCTCATCAAGAGGATCCTCGGTATAACCGGACTCAAGCAGCTTTGTCAGAAAGAGATTATCCATCTAAGCGAAAAATACCTATTAACGGGGCTATTATTCTCCAAATTCCGTGACCAGTGTCTTGGAACAGTGACCAATATCAGTAAGCTACTCCGTATTATTACGAATTACAATGCATAGCAAAAAACCTGTTACTCAAAAGAAATGCATTTTTGCGAACAGTAAGCAGCAGCTTCCTCCACCTTCTCTGTTATTGGTGCGTCCGAATCCAGAAGGACAGCCTTTTCGCCATCATCTAGAGCAAAGACCTCGGGACAAATTTCTTCACAAGCTCCGCAGCCATTGCATTCATACACATCAATTACAATATACCTCGCCATTCCAGATCCTATCTTTCCAGGGCATTTTTGGTAAAATTCCTATCGGGCTCCACGGGATAAATACCGTTAAAACATGCTAGGCAAAAGTCGTCAGCTTTCAGTCCCGTCGCTTCAACCAGACCTTCCAGGCTCAGATAGTAGATTGAATCCAAACCAAGATGTTCTGCAATTTCTTCAACGGAATGGTTGGTTGCAATCAACTGATCGGATGAGGGAAAATCGATCCCATAGTAGCAGGCGTGACGGGTTGGAGGACAACTTACCATCATATGAACTTCCTTGGCCCCGGCTTCTCTTAATGCCTTCACCCTGCTGCGACCAGTGGTCCCGCGAATAACAGAATCTTCAACAATTATTACCCGCTTCCCCTTCAGAAGGGATCTGACAGGATTCAGCTTCACCCGCACATTAAAGTCACGCATGGATTGGGTTGGCTCAATAAATGTTCGCCCGACATAGTGATTCCTGATCATTCCCATCTCGAGTGGAATCCCGGATTCTTTTGAAAATCCAATGGCCGCATAATTTCCGGAATCCGGGAAGGGCATAACAAAATCCCCTTCGATTTCCGATTCTCGCGCCATAATTTCGCCCATACGTTTACGGGCTTCATACACATTAATTCCAAAAATATCAGAATCGGGACGAGCAAAATAGACCTGTTCGAAAATGCAAAATGTGGTTTTCTGTTTCGGCCATGGAAAAATCGAACGCATCCCATCTTTAGTGATGATAAGAACCTCACCCGGTTCAACATCACGAAGATACTCGGCCTCCACCAGATCAAGGGCGCAGGTTTCAGAAGCGACAATCAAGCCGCCATTATTCAGCTTTCCAAGACACAGCGGCCTGAATCCACCGGGATCCCGCACAGCAACAAGAGTATCTTCCGTCATCAACAGGATCGAATAAGCACCCCTTAAACAGGAAAAGGATTCCGTAAGAGCCCGCTCAAGTCCCAGATGAGTGGTTCGGGCCATAAGATGAAGAACAACCTCACTGTCCATTGAGGTCTGAAAAATCGATCCCTTCTCCTCGAGATCATGGCGAAGCTCAAGGGAGTTTACAAGATTGCCATTATGAGCCACGGCCAAAGTACAGCCCCTATGATTCACCATCAAGGGTTGGGAGTTAGTCACATTGGAAGCACCGGTGGTGGAATAACGCACATGACCCATTGCCATGGCCCCCGGTAAGCCCTGCAGGATATCCTCTGAGAAGATCTCAGGGACAAGCCCCATCGCCTTATGAATAGCCACCGCGCCGTCATTCGATGCCACGATCCCGGCACTCTCCTGTCCTCTGTGCTGTAGAGCATACAGGCCAAAATAAGTAAGCTTTGCTGCATCTTCATGCCCGAAAATCCCACAGACACCACATTCATGTTTTGGGCGGCCATCCTCAACAACCTGTACGCTACGACTATCCATTGATAATATTCCTTGTATGGGGAAACTGTAACTCTTATAAAAAAGGGAAAGGCACAAAGATAATTGTTTTCTTTGTGCCTTTTATTAAAATCTGATAAAAAGACTTATAATATGTTTCATGGAAATTCAACAATAAAGCACCTTCAGTCCTGTTTTTATTGTATCTTACCCCGATAAGGCAAGATACTAAACCAGAAATGAGGGTTTTCTTACTCTAATGCAATGATAAAACTGACATCTACTGTAAAAGCCGCGGGCTGAGCAGCGAAAATTGGCCCAGGGGACCTGAGCCAGATACTCTGTGGTATTACCTTACCAAAAGACGATCGCCTAATTGTCGGGGCTGAGACCTGTGATGATGCTGGAGTATACCGTCTCAACGACGAGACAGCACTCATCCAGACACTGGACTTCTTTACGCCCATTGTCGATGACCCGTATCACTTTGGCCAGATCACCGCCGCCAATGCATTAAGTGATGTCTATGCAATGGGCGGTAAGCCCTTACTTGCCATGAATATTCTTGCCTGCCCCATAAAAAGCATGGGACCCGAGATTATTCGTGAAGTCATTAAAGGCGGGCTCTCCAAAGTGGTGGAGGCCGGGGCACTTCTTGTTGGCGGGCATTCCGTAGAAGATGACGAACTGAAATACGGACTTTCAGTGACGGGAGTTGTTCATCCGGATCATGTCCTGCTGAATAGCGGAGCCAAAGTGGGAGATCGGTTGATTCTGACCAAACCACTGGGTACGGGAATCCTTGCCACCGCCATTAAGGGGAATCTTGCAGGAGCAGAAATTGAAAAACAGATAACAGAGATTATGGCCACCCTCAACCAAGCCCCTGCAGAGGCCATAGCAATTGCACGGGAAAGAGGACATAAGGTACATGCCTGTACGGATATTACCGGATTTGGACTACTCGGCCACCTTCATGAAATGGCCGTAGCCTCAAAGGTCACAGCAAGAATATTCAAAGATCAGATTCCTGTTATCTCCGGCTGTATCGATTTTATCAATATGGGTATTATTCCGGAGGGAGCCTATACCAACCATAAATTCTATTCAAAATGGCTTCAGCAAAACGGAACCGTCAATGATGTTCTGGAGATGGTACTGTCCGATCCACAGACGTCCGGCGGACTGCTTATAGCCGCACCGGAAGAGACAAGTAAAATAATTCTTCAGGAAATAGAAAAATCAAGCTATCCCTTTTCCTGCCATGATATCGGTGAAATAGTAGAGGGAGAGACTGGAGCGATACAGTTCTTTTAATTAAGATACCGATTCAATGCGCTGTAATATCTTATTTTTCTCATCTGCGACGAGTATCAGGATCAAGGTCTTTAGCCTCCAACCTTTTCCCCTAGCCTCTCACATCAGCGACTCAGAAACCTGAGTAACATCATACTCCATGGTAACAATGCCCTGGATACGATCGAGTTCGGCAAGGGACTGAGCATAAAGAATCTTGGCCCGATATTCATCCGCAACTGCCTTTGAAAATGCTTCCTGAGCCACAAGAACATCATAGGTGGTCGCTCGGCCCAAATCAAACTTTGTCTGTTCCGCTTCCAGCCGTTTTTGCGAAGAAAGACTCGTTTTACGGGTAGCCTCAATGGCTTTAACGCTAAGCTTTATATCACGAACCGCCTGCCGGGCCATGCTCCGTGTCTGCTGGCGCAAAAGCTCCGCCTGAATTTTTGCACGATTTGCATTCGCCTTTGCCTGTCTGTACTGCCCTTTGGCACCACTATTCCCAAGTGGCTTTGAAAAACTTACCCCAACCTGCCAGCGCGTATCACTCTCATTTGTCAGCCGGTCCACTGCATTTCCGTAACTGGTCTCATTCCCCACAAGTCCCATGGAACCAAAGAGGTCAAGTGAAGGTAATATCCTGTTTTTCAATGAAGTACTGGAAATAACTGCAGCCTCTGTCTCCATATCCGCAGCCCGTATATCGGGGCGATTGGCCAGAGCCCTCTCGAGGACAGTGTCGAGTTGCGGCGCCTGTTCCGTAACTTCCGGGCGATCAACTGGATCAAGCGGCCTCTCCCACTCCTGATTATTCAGCAGGTAGCGCAAAATATCCTCAGCCACTCCCACAGCGCGTTCTCCGCCTATAAGGTTCTGCTCTCTTCTGGCTACCTCTGACTGAGGTTGATAGATCTCAATATCTGCCAACAGTCCTGTGTCGATTTTACTTCTGGTTTCATCTTCCAGTTGTCTGGCAAGTGTAAGAGACAATTCGAGAACTTCAATATCCTGCCAGCTGGATACCAGTTCCCAATAGGCCTTTCGTACCTGAGATGTGAGTTCTGCTGCCTCACGATGGACGAGAAAAATAGCCGCCTCCACCTTTTTTTCAGCCGAGCGGATGCCAGCCGTCTGCACCTCACTGCCCCTTCCCTGAAGAAGCGGTTGAGTGATCTTCAAATCCATTCCACTTGTGTAGAGTGGATTAATAAGAGAATAGTCTGAGTTATTGTCATTATAGCCATTGCTCCATGACAGCCCCAACTCGGTTCCCGTTGTCAATCGTTTTGAAAGTGAGGCATTCCAGGAGCTGCTCTGTTCGTCAAAGGCTGCCCCCTGCATGGTTGGGGTAAGACGCGTTTCTCCATACGCTGCGCCAGCTGACAAATAACTGTCAAAAGGTCCCTCTGCTGCTTCACTGCTGCCCCGTGCCACATCAAGATCCTGCCGGCTCAGCTGAATGCCAAGATTGTTTGCAAGTGCTGTTTCAATGGCTTGGCTTAGAGTGAGTTTCACCGCTACCTCTTCACCCGAGACTGCCTCTGCCTGCGAGACGGAAAAACTGAGAAGAAGCAACAGCATAATTCTATTTGTATATCTACTTTTCATCTTTCACCTCCCGGGATTCACCGGAAAGAAGGGAATAGGGGCTCCAGTATATTTTGCTCAGCCAGGCACGGATACGTGGCTGCTGTTCCAAAAAACGATGGAAGAGATAATAGAGGCTCGGAACCACAACCAGAGTCAGAAATGTGGCCACGATCAGACCGAAGATGATAACAACGGCCATGGAACGCCACCACTGACTGGACTCACTGACCCAGGACATACCAAGGTTACGAAAATCGTAGGAGATTCCGGTAACCATTGGAACAAGTCCTAGAATTGTTGTTATTGCTGTGAGCAATACCGGTCGCAGACGTGTCGCTCCTGCAGCCATCACAGCCTCTTTTACAGCCATCCCCCGTTCACGCAGTTGATTGGTGTAGTCGATAAGCACGATGGCATTGTTGACCACAACGCCAGCAAGCGAAATCACTCCGACTCCTGTCATAACAATGCCAAATGGCTGCCGGAAGAGCATCAGACCAAGAAAGGCACCACCAAGCGACAGAATCACCGAGGTCATTATAATAAAAGGCTGCCCCACTGAATTAAACTGACTCACCAGAATAAGAAAGATAAAGAACAGCGCTATAATAAATGCCCTGCCAAGAAAGGCCTCAGATTCCTGCTGATCTTCAAACTCACCAGTAAAGCTCACGTGGTAACCGGGCGGCAGAATCAACCCCGCAAGGGCCTTTTCCGCAACGGCACGTACCATCGGAGCCGGAACCTTCGTTTCATCCACATTAGCCTTCACGGTGACCACCCGCCCATGATTAATGCGCACAATATCACCAAGAGACCCGGATATTGTAATCGATGCAAGAGTTGAAAGCGGTACGGTGACACCATTGGGTGCAGGTATCATCAATTCATGCAGAACATCCACCACTCTGCGGTCATCTTCATTCAGCTGTACGGTGATATCATAATCTTCATCACCTTCCCTGAAGGAAGAAACTTCCAGCCCATTATAGGCCGTTTTCAGCGCGAAGCCGATCATATCGGTGGAGAGACCAAACAGAGCGGCCTTCTGCCTATCCACCTTCACTTGAACCGAAGGAATACCCTCTACAAAGTTGTCCTGCACATCTTCCACATGAGGGATCTCATTCAGGGACCTGCGGATGGACTTTGCAATCTTTCCGAGTACCTGAAAATCATCTCCTGAAATTTCAATATTGATGGGAGCGCCCGTTGGCGGACCCTCTGCCTCGGTAGCAATGGTGATTTTTCCACCTGGAATATTCTGCACCCGTTTTCTGATCTCGGCCACCGTATCCTGGGAAGAGCGATATCTATCCTGAATATCCAGAAAACGAATCCCCACATGATTTGGAGCATTTGCCTCAAATTTTGAGCCGCCACCGGTCTCCACGGTGGCCTCCATATAGATGGTTTCAATATTGGCAAGATCCGATGGACCAAAATGGGTGTTTCCTTGTGCATCCCTGTGTTCAGTGGGGGACAGCAGCCTGTGATACTCCTCTTCCGTCAGCTCTTTATCACCACCTGCACTCTCCGCACTAGCAACAGCACCTTCTATCCGTCGCATGACCCGGTTGATATAATCCAGATCAGCACCTTCCGGCATATCCACATTGACATACATTCCCTTGGGATCAATATCTGGAAAGAACTCTTTGGGTTTTTCAAGTCCCACTACAAGAAGCCAGCCTTCCACCATAAGAATAAGGACAAAAACGGCGACCAGCAAAATGGAGACTGGCTGACCAAGGGCAACATTCATGAGTGAAGCATAGCTGCGCAGTAGTGGAGTATTAATCTGTACCGGCTGTTCCTCCGATACGGTTGCGTGGCCTTGGCTCAATCTTTTTTGCTTTACAGAAATCTTCAGAAACATCGATGCCAAAGCGGGATTTATCACCATGGCCACAAAGAGAGAAGAACTCAGGGTGATAATCAGGGTGAGTGGCAGATAGCTCATAAACTCGCCCATAATGCCGGGCCAGAAAAGCATGGGTGAAAAGGCAGCAAGGGTTGTAAGGGTGGAACCGATAACTGGGTAGGCTACCTCCGAAGTTGCCTTCATAGCAGCCTCTTTTCTGGGAACCCCCTGCTCCATAAACCGGTGAATATTCTCCACAATAACAATGGCATTATCCACTAGCATCCCAAGTGCCAGAGTAAGGCTGAAGAGAACCACCATATTCAGGGTGATCCCCATAAGGTAGAGGACAATAAAAGAAAGCAGCATGGAAAAGGGAATGGCAAGACTCACCAGAATGGCATTTCGTATCCCCATGGCAAAGAAAATAACCACGACCACCAGAACCAGACCCGAGAGGATATTATTCTCAAGATCCGCCACCATATTGACAATATCCTTTGATTTGTCCATTACCTTGGTGATTTCTGTTCCTTTGGGCCATGCTGGTTGCTGCTTTGCAATACTCAAGTTTACAGCATCGACAATGGCAATAATATTTTCGCCGCTGCGCTTTTTAACGGTAATATTGACAGCCTGATTGCCATTGAGCCGGGATTTGCTCGACTCTTCTTTAAAACCATCTACGATTTTGGCCACATCTTTTAGATACACAGGATCACCATTGTGGGTGGTGAGCACCAGGCCATATATTTCATCGGGAGTACTGAATTCCCCGGGGACACGTAGCTGAAAACGCCCCTTGCCGAGACGAATGGCGCCACCCGAAGTATTCTGATTTTCACTTGCAACCACTTGCTGCAGGGAATTGATGGTCAACCCGTAAAAGGCGAGCTTTTCAGGGATCACCTCAACACGTATCTCCCGCTCCAGGCCGCCGCTGATATCCACTTCGAGCACGCCTGGAATAGCTTCTATACTGTCTTCAAGGTCATCGGCAATATCTTTAAGACAGGGAAGCCCACAGGTCCCAGAAAGGGAGAAGACCAGAATAGGCATCTCTGAAAAGTTTACCTCAAAGACAACGGGATCATCCTCAAGATCATTTGGCAGTTCGCCCTTTGCCTCGTCCACCTTATCTTTTACATCCTGCAGGGCCTTATCAATATCAACACCGGTCAGAAACTCAACATTGATTGAAGAAAGCCCCTCGGAACTCACCGATTGGATCTTCTTTACCCCATCGAGCCCTTTAAGCTTTTTCTCAATCTCTATGGTGATTGAGGTTTCGATATCGGCGGGTGAAACACCTCTGTAAGTTGTGGACACAAAGACATTGGGGATAGTAATATCCGGTTCGGACTCCCGTGGTAAAGCAAGGTAACAGTAGGTTCCAAAGACCAGAATAATCACGGCAAGAACAAGAACTGTAACCGACTTCTTGACCGCTGTATCGGAAACTATCATGGAAGCTCCGTGGATAAGAGAGTGCGAACGATCCTTACCTGCTGACCATCCTCAACATCACGATGTCCTTCTATTATCACCCTATCTCCATGGCTGATACCCTTCGTCACTTCTACCATCCAGCCATCCATAATCCCTATCTGTACGGGCTGTTTTCTCACAACTCCTTCCGTCTCCAGATAGACATACTGCTCTTCGTTACGACTGATAATTGAATAGAGAGGCACGGCCAATGCCTGCGAGTTTTCCTTTTTAATAACATCCGCCCGGACAAACATACCTGGCAATATGGAATGGTCGGAATTGGCAATGGCAAGTTCCAATCGATAGACGTGGGCATTCGATTCGGGGGCTGGGGATAGAAAATGTTTTTGGCCCATGAGTGTCCGGTCACCAAGTGCCTGAATAGTTATCTGAATTTCATCGAGCTTACGAACAGCAGACACATCCGATTCCGGTATCCCAATTACAGCCTTCACTCTGTTCATCTGCAGAATTTCTGCCACCGGATCAGCAACACCAAGCAGTAAACCGGGTTTTGCATCCAAGCGACTGACAACCCCAGCAACAGGAGCCTTTATAGTACAGCGGGAGAGCTTTAACTCCGCATTGTCCAGTGCCGCCTGGGCAGTGAGAAAACGGGCGCTGAGGCTTTCCACCTCCGCCTGAGGTGCAATTCCCTTGGCCCGCATGCTCTTCACTCTTTTGAACTCAGCACTGGCCAGTGTCCAGGTCGCTCTGGCGGATTGGAGTGCAATTTTATAATCAGACTCTTCGATTCGGGCAAGAATAGCTCCCTCTTCAACCCGGTCACCCTCGGTCACTAGGATTTCTTCCACGGTACCGCCAACCTTTGCCATAAGCTCAAGTTTCTGCCACGCTTCAATGGAACCAGGAAGGTTAATTCGGTCACGAAGCATAATCGGCTGTATCTCTAGTAGCACAACATTCACGGGCCGTCGTGGTTCGGGTGTGGCAGCTGCCTTTTTCTCGGCCATCTCCACTCCCTTCTCTTTGATAGCCAGAAAACCAAACAGAGAGAATACAAGAAGGAGAAGAAGGAGGACTCGAGGGAGATTTTTCCAGATTGTATAGACAATTCTGGCCCTACTGCTTTGAGGGGAATAGTTTGTATTCATGGTTACCTGGATTGTACTAAAGGAGCACCAACGGGAGACAACCCGATGAGTGCCTGCTTGAAAAGCATTATTAAGGACATCTCCACATCATCATTTTCAAGAAGCCGCCCGGAGTACCAGGAGGAGACCGCAATGATATAGAGTGCATAAAAATGGCCGGTTGCAAAGAGAAGTTCAACATCAAGACGGAGCTCGCCGCGCTGCTGCGCTTTTTCAAACAGAGGGATAAAAATGGCGATAAAGCGATCATCAATTTCCCGTGATCTCTCCACAACCAAATCCGATGGAAAAATAACCTCACGTAGAAAAACCCGGCCAAACTCCTTATTTCTGGTGACATAGCGAAATTCAATCATAAAAATTTCAACCAGGGCGTCCAGAAATGGCGTATTATCATCTATCCTGCGCTCCATCTCTTCATGGAGATACTCGAGCTCGTCGTCGCAGAAGGCGAGGAGAATTTCACTCTTACTGCGAAAGTAGCTGTAAATTGTTCCCTTACCCACTCCCGCCTTTCTGGCTAACTGGTCGATGCTAGTTTTATCATACCCATTTGAGCCAAAAAGATGAATGGCCGCCTCAAGAATGGCTTTTCTGGTCTGACGCTTCTTCTTTTCCCGTACCGTTGTCATATTACTGCTCCTGAAAAAATAATGACTGCAGTCGATTTTATAACGGAGAGGCGAATGAAGCGCAAGACACAAAATTGACCGCGGTCAACTTTGTCTTGCGGAGAAGTTCAGAATCTATACTTCTGGTGATCTTTTATAGAAATGGAAATACAGGAAAAGGTCTTCAGACAATACCACTTTTGATGGTTAGAGCGAGGAGGGGCTCTATTAACAAGTTCTCGTTATCGGGAAAGGGGATTACTCAAACGTCTAAAATCGCCAGCATCAATTCGGTTAAACTGACAAGATCATGCAGGTCAAGACTCTCATCGGTGGTATGAACCTTATCCATACCCGTTGCGACAATCGCTGTTTTCATACCATAACTGTTGAAAATATTGGCATCTGAGCCACCGCCAGCCACCTGAAAAACAATCTCTCTTTCCAGCAGATCCCCGGCTCGGCGAACCCGGGACAGAACCGGATCCTCTTTGCTAAGATGCATAGCGGGATACTCGTTTTCCACACTGATTTCAACGGATGGTTGTTTAACCGTTCCTATTTGTGCCGACCAGCCCTTCACCACATTACGAAATGTTGACTCTATCTCGCTGGTATAATCTTCAAGTTTAGCGGAAGAATGAGACCGGACCTCTCCCTCGATGGTGATAAGGTCGGGGACAATATTTGTTGCCACACCGCCATGAATCAGTCCGAAATTGGCGGTTGACTGTTCATCAAGACGTCCAAGGCGAAGATCAGCAATAGCACGTGCAGCAAGACAAAAAGCAGAAATACCCTGTTCCGGATTCAATCCAGCATGAGCTGCAATTCCATGGACTTCAACCTTCAAACGATTGGCAGCAGGAGCCCCTGTAACAACTTTATCGATCCCGGTCGAATCCAGTGCGTATCCGTTTTTGGCATGAACCAGCGCCGTATTAAGATGTTTTGCTCCAAGCAGACCAACTTCTTCACAGGTGGTAAGAATTATCTCAATGGGTCCGTGGGCTAAACCTTCTTCTTTTGTCACTCGTAATAATTCTATTACGGCTGCAATACCGGACTTATCATCTCCGCCAAGCACTGTATTGCTACTGGCACTAAAAATATCACCAACCCGCTGAACCTTCACACCACGCCCAGGATCCACGGTATCCATATGGCAGGTAAAAAAGACGGCTTCTTTTTTCACAGTACCGGGGAAACGAACAACCAGGTTCCCGCAATTGGCTCCTGTATGGACTGCTGATTCGTCCTCAACAACTGATTCTGCACCAAGATCCGTAAAGAGTTTTTTCAAATACTCGGCAATATTTCGTTCCTGACGGGATGGACTGTCTATCTCGCAGAGGTGTACAAAGGTATCGGCCAATCGTTCTCTGTCTATTGCGTAGCTAATCATTACTGCTTCCTTCCTTTACGAGAAGCACAACAGCATGTGCACTGATGCCTTCCATTCTTCCAGTAAATCCCATCTTCTCAGTAGTTGTTGCTTTCACATTTATCTGATGAAGCGTTATACCACAGGCCGTGGCCAGGATTTCTCTCATTTTTCCAATAAAAGGTGCTAACTTAGGCTTCTGACACACCACTGTTACATCACCATTTGACACGACAAAACCACGTTCCTTTGCAATAGCTACTACTTTCTTAAGCAAGTTGATAGAGTAAATATTTGAAAACTTCTGGTCAGAATCTGGAAAATGTGATCCGATATCCCCCGCCGCAAGAGCCCCAAGAATGGCATCACAGAGTGCGTGGGTCAGCACATCGGCATCGGAATGGCCGGCAAGCCCCATTTCAAAGGGAATTGTTACGCCGCCAAGCACCAGATCACGCTCGGGGGCAAATTGATGAGCATCGAAACCGTGACCAATTCGTATTCCAGCAGTTCCTTCATTTTTCAGCATAATTTTTTCTGCGATCAGCAGATCATCCGGGCGGGTGATTTTAATATTCGTTTCCGAGCCTTCAATAAGATGAACATCTACTCCGGCAAGTTCAAGCAACGACGCTTCATCGGTTACCTCTTTCTCCCCCGCTTGAGCATAGGCATCAAGAAGCAGTGAAAGTCGAAACGCCTGCGGAGTCTGTGCCTGCCAGAGATCTTCCCGATCCACGGTATGAAGAATCCGCTGGTCCGGACCACCCTTTTTCAGAGTATCCTTCACAGGTAGTGCAGCGATGGCTGCTCCATGCTGCATAGCAGCATCACAACAACGGGAAATCAAATCACTTGTCAGCAGTGGCCGTGCCCCATCATGAACAAGCACAATATCCACATTGCACCCCAGAGAATCAAGACCTGCCTTCACCGAATCCTGGCGACGCCTACCTCCGGCTATCACCTGAAGAGACTCTTCTGACAAATCATATTCCGCTAGTAAGTCAGCCGTGGATTGCACCCTATCGGCGGGAACAACCACCACAATCCGGTCTATACAGGATGTGGCAGCAAAGACTCGAACGGTATGGACTAAAATGGGAATGCCGGCAAGGAGATAGTATTGCTTGGGATAATTCAAGCCCATCCTGCTTCCGCTTCCGGCAGCAGGGATTATGGCAGCGGTAGAATACATTTTGGATAAGAAAAAAGGAGCGGGCTATAAGCCGAATTCTGTACAATCATGATCATTTCACTGGGATGCCGGTCGCCCGACACCTCTTGCAACCTACCCGAAGACCTCAGGCGGGCAGCCCTTAAACGTCTTCCTATTTGGTCTTGCTCCGGATGGGGTTTACCATGCCCTGACAGTCACCTGTGCAGGCGGTGAGCTTTTACCTCGCCTTTTCACCCTTACCGAATCCGAAGATTCGGCGGTATATTTTCTGTGGCACTTTCCGCCAGTCACCCAGCGTTCGTGTTACGAACCATCCTGCCCTGCGGAGTTCGGACTTTCCTCTCGGGCCTTAAGACCCGAGCGATCATGCACCCGCTCCAACTCCATATATAGTGACAATGAAGAAAAATTAAAACTATTCTTTCTTCTTGGCAACTTTTTTAACTACTGTTTTCTTAGGAGCTGCTTTCTTAGCTGCCTTTTTCTTAGGTGCCTTTTTCTTTGGCTCTTCCACCTCTTCCACGGGCTCATGATACATGATCCGCTGGCAGGTAGGACAATCAAAGTACT
>CAZDJE010000012.1:0-4000 GCA_964505715.1 uncultured Desulfocapsa sp.
TCATGGGGATTTACGGTTTCCACATGATTTACACCAACTGCTTTGCACAGGGCCTCAATGTCAATGGCGTTTGCCGCCTCACCCTTAATATTGCAGCCGGATGCCGGATTGTTCTGCTGACCGGTCATTGCGGTGATCCTGTTATCAAGAATAACAAGAACCGTTTTAGAATCATTGTAAACCGAGTTCATCAGACCATTAATACCGGTGTGACAAAATGTGGAATCACCAATAACAGAGACAAGCTTTCCTTTTCCTTTATCCCCAAGTGCTTTTGCCATACCATGGGCGATGGTCACCGAGGCGCCCATACAGACACAGGAGTCCATGGCTGAAAGCGGCGGCAGGAAGCCCAGAGTATAACAGCCGATATCACCGGAGACAAAGACATCCTTCATCTTTGAAAGGTTATAGAACACTCCGCGATGTGGACAACCAGCGCACATATTCGGCGGGCGCATGGGCAGTTCTGCAGGTGCAAAAAGTTGTGGAGCAGAATCCGGATCGATTGCATTACGAACAATAGCAGTGTTCAACTCTCCCTGACTTGGAATAAGATCCTTGCCGTGACAGTCAACACCCATGGCCTTAATATGATGCTCAAGGAAAGGGTCAAGCTCTTCCACAACAAACAGTTCATCCACACTTGCTGCAAATTCTTTGATCTTTTTTTCAGGTAGCGGCCAGCTCATGCCAAGCTTTAAAACCGTAGCCTCCGGAAAAGCCTCCTTCACATACAGATACGCCACACCACCGGTAATAAAACCACGTTTTTTGTCTCCTGGCTCTATCGTATTAAAAGCATCGCTCTCTGCAACTTCTCTTAGGAGCGCCATGCGTTCTTCAACAACCTTACGTCTATTACGGGCATTACCGGGAAGCATAACAATCTTTGCAGGTGCTTTCTCGATTCCACAGGTTGCAGCAGACTCCCTCATATCACCCTTGCTAAGCACTCCCTTTACATGGGAAACTCGAGTGGTGACACGAAACATAACAGGAGTATCAAATTTTTCAGACAGCTCAAAAGCATCCTTTAGCATCTCTTTCGCTTCAGCAGGATCAGATGGTTCGATCATGGGAAGCTTTGCTGCATACGCATAGTTGCGGTTATCCTGCTCGTTCTGAGATGAATGCATCTCAGGATCATCGGCAGTAATCACCACAAGCCCTCCGCGAACTCCGGTATATGATGCTGTAAACAACGGATCAGCCGCAACGTTCACGCCCACATGCTTCATAGTTGCAAAGGCCCTGACTCCTGCAAAGGAGGCTCCAATCGCTACTTCAAGGCCTACCTTCTCATTGGGAGCCCATTCTGTATAGACCCCTTCATACTTGGAGAGATTCTCCATTATCTCGGTCGATGGTGTTCCGGGATAGCCAGAGGCAACTTTAACTCCAGCCTCGTAAGCTGCCATGGCAATGGCCTCGTTCCCGGACATCCAGAGCGAATTACTATCGGTCACTTTTTCACCTGTTACTTTTATGGTTTGTTTATAACTACTCAGCGAGTGCAAAAAAACACCCTCACCTCAGAACTGTAACTGTTTAGCAGGTAAGCGCAGACTCCGTGCTTCAAATTCGTTTATTTTGGACTCCGAAAGCATACTAATGCTATTCAAGGAGGCTAAAATGGACGTAGTTGGAGTGCTGCTGAATAGTTACGTTTGTTTTTTACTGTTCTCAATGGATTGAGAATTATTTGTTGACAATTTCACAAACATATGCAAAAAAATCGCAAAGTACTCTAAAAACACACTTTCAGGCAAGGTTTTTTCACACAAATACGTCGTAATTTTTGCATCGTTTTCTTGTTTCCTATCACTCAACTCCCTTGATTTCCAGCGCAAACAAATCCCAACTATTGGGAGTTTCAGAGAATTCCTTACAATTAAAGTAAACAAGTTTGTAACTAAGTTATAAAAAATACTTGACGGATAGCAACTTCAGCGCTACCAATTGCCAGAGCAATCCTGACTGAATCGTCATTCAGTCCATATATATAAATCGTTTTTTTAGAATCCACACTTATTAATCCTCTACTAAAAGAGCCCACACTTATGTTTCTAGCAAAAATTTTTCCATTTCTACTCTGGTTCAAGGGGTACAAAGGGGAATCATTCAAACTTGATCTGGTCGCCGGTATAACCGTTGCCATGGTTTTGATTCCTCAATCGATGGCCTACGCCCAACTCGCTGGTCTTCCAGCCTATTACGGTCTGTATGCTGCATTTCTACCCCCCATGATCGCTGCGCTGTTTGGTTCTAGTCGTCAACTTGGTACCGGCCCCGTTGCCGTTGTATCATTGATGTCTGCAGCGTCTCTTGAGCCACTTGCAACAGCCGGTTCTCCTGAATTTATAGCTTATTCCATCGTGCTAGCACTTGTTGTTGGTATCTTCCAGTTTTCACTCGGAGTGTTACGTCTTGGAATGGTTGTAAACTTCCTTTCTCACCCGGTTATCAATGGTTTCACAAATGCTGCGGCAATCATCATTGCTTCATCCCAGTTTTCCAAGTTCTTCGGTGTATACGTAGATAAGGCGCCACATCATTATGAAACCATGTTACGTGTTGGGCAGGCTGCCATGGATTACACCCATATGCCTACTCTGATATATGCAATTTCAGCAGTCACCATCATGGCACTACTGAAAAAATTCGCGCCAAAAGTTCCAAACGTTCTAGTCGCAGTACTTATCACCACTGTTATTTCCTATTTTACAGGATTCAACAACGATCAGGAAGTTGACGTTTCTGCCATCAGCGTGCCTTCAATGGCTCACCAGATCCAGGAATTCAACACCGCCACAGGCAAGATCGAAGAACATGGTGGAAATCGTGCAGAACTAGGAAAAGTTATAGATGAGCTGAAAGCTGCCGAGACTGCGGCTCACGGTGGACCATCCATTGAGGTTATTAAAATTGAATCAGAGGTAAGAATTCTGACCTCCCATATGGATCACGCTAAGGAAGAGGCACATCTTCTCCGCAAAGCACTTCGTGATATGAAATTTGAAGCCGCAATCGATGGTGAGAATTACACCTTTTACCCCCAAAATGAAGTTCCTGCAGGTGTTACAACCGACGGAAATACCTGGCGTCTGAAGGTTAAAAACAAGCCTCTCGACAGTAGTCAGCTATTAATGATGGGTGGCGGTGCAATCGTTGGGAAAATCCCTGAGGGTCTGCCGCAATTCACCGTGCCGGATCTCACTGCGAAAACATTTCTTAAGCTTCTCCCCACAGCTATTATTATCTCCTTACTTGGCTTTATGGAAGCCATTGCCATCGCCAAGGCCATGGCCGCTCAAACAGGTCAAAAGATTGATGCAAACCAGGAGCTTATTGGACAGGGACTTGCAAATATCTTTGGTTCATTCGGATCAAGTTATTCGGTTTCCGGTTCTTTCTCCCGTTCTGCTGTAAACTTGGCAGCTGGTGCAGTTTCCGGTGTGTCTTCGGTCGTAACGTCCATCATGGTTGTTATTACCCTGCTCTTTTTCACCCCCCTTCTCTATCATCTCCCACAGGCAACTCTTGCTGCGGTTATCATGATGGCGGTTATCGGGCTTCTTAATATCAAAGGTTTTGTTCACGCATGGCATGCCCAGAAATATGACGGAATTATTTCGGTTCTCAGTTTTCTGGTAACCCTCTACTTTGCTCCGCATCTGGATAAAGGTATCATGGTTGGTTTTGTTCTCTCCATGGGTGTTTTCCTTTACAAATCCATGCGTCCAGTTGTAGCCGAACTCTCCATGCATGAAGATATGGTCCTGAAGAGTGCTGAACATTACCGTCTCAAAGGTTGTCGTCATATTTCAGTTGTTCGCTTTGACGGCTCCCTCTTCTTTGCCAATGCCAGTTATCTCGATGAGCAGGTTGCCAAGTTCAGAACCGACCATCCTGATCTTCGCTACATTCTTCTCGATGCCAAGGGCATTAACGATATGGATGCATCGGGTGAAGAGGCACTTTCCATGATTGTTGATCG
>CAZDJE010000012.1:4100-56828 GCA_964505715.1 uncultured Desulfocapsa sp.
AAAAAAAGGCCGCAATCCTCTTGGGGATTGCGGCCTTTTTGGGTGGTTCATAAAAGCAGAGCGTTTTACCGGAAACTTCCGACCTCCACTCTGTTCCGTCCATTCTGTTTTGCACGATAAAGTGCGCGATCACTGCACTCAAGTAAGTCAACACCAGTTATTTCCGTCTCCGTCAAATCCGTAGCCGCTATCCCGACACTGATCGTTACAGAAACAGAGTGTCCATTATATGCGGTGATCTCCTGCTCAACACCTCTTCGCAAACGTTGTGCCAAAACTTTTGCCCCAAGTGAACCAGTTTCGGGAAGAATAATAACAAATTCCTCCCCCCCATAACGGACAACAATATCACAACTGCGTACCAGGTAAGCAAGCACCTTACTCACGACCTTAAGGACCTCGTCACCGACAACATGACCAGAGGTATCATTAACCTTTTTAAAAAAATCAATATCAACCATCAACAAAGAAAGTGGATGTTTATAGCGAATAGCTCGGTCCCATTCAGACTCAAGGCTTAGCTGGAAATATCGGTAATTATAGAGTCCCGTCAGGCTGTCCCGATAGGCAAGCTCCCGAAGAGCACCATTAGCCTGCTGCAGTTCACGAGCGAGTTGTTCCGCATTTTGTCTTGCCTGTTTCAACTCGAATACCAGTTGTTCGTAGGAGAAATTCAGCGTACTCAGTTCTTCATTTGCTTCCTGGATGATCTGCGAGAATGGCTTAATATCACCAGGATCCATGGCAAAAAGATCAAGAATTTCACGAGAGCGTTCGCCTACGGTATCAATTAATTTGCTCGCCCTTTCTTCGGAGACATGCCACTCCCTGGCAAGTCCTTCATGCACCTCAGCGGACTTACTACTGCTGCGGACACTGTGATACATTGCCGAAATTTTATCTGCATAGCTAAGCAGCAATGCTGAATCCCTATACTGCCTGGGAGCACCTTCTGCATTATGATGAAAATGGATAGGCTGACAGATCGAATGGGGAAGATTCCAGGAACTGAGAAGATAGTTACCAACCTCCGTATGATCACAGCTAAATTCTTCCTTCTCGGTTACACAGAGACTCTTTCCACTTACCCGCTTTTCATCAAGAATGGCTCTATAACGATCCGAGTGAGAAAGTAGGAGAATCAACACACCAATATCCTGCAACAATCCGGCAACAAAGAGATCCTGATCCCGATGCCCAACGGCAGCTCCAAGAACATCTGCAGCAACTGCGGCGGTAATCGCCCGGCGCCAGAAATAATCCAGATCAAAACTTCTCCGGGAACTATTTTGAAACTCCTGAACAATAACGAAGGAGAGCGCTATATTTTTTAAGGCATCGGTACCAATCAGCCCCGTCGCCTGAGCAAGAGAATCAACGGGCTGAGTTAAACCATAAAGAGAGGAATTGGCAATTTTGAGAATACGTACACTAAGAGATGGATCCGATCGTATAATACGGGCAAGGTCTTCGAATGAGTTGTCTTCTTGTCGCACCGCCTCCAGAATTTTCAGAGCAATTGCGGGGGGCGATGGCAGTCTGACCTTTTCATCAAAACAATCCTGAACAGCTGTCATTTATAGCTCCATATAAAAAACCGTGTTTTTCAGTCGTATTTTCACTATGTTCAGCCTACCGTCTGCCATCCCCGAGGTCAAATAAAATATCCTCTTTAGCCAAGGAGTTTTTCCATCTGTTCCTGGGCAGCTTCCCACTTCCCATACCAGCGTTCAAGCTTTCCGCGGCATTCATCATATTCTGCTGAAGTTTTCAGCCAAGCTTCCTGATCCTGGTAGAGATCAGGATCGGCCATTTTTGCCTCAAGATCTTCTTTGAGTTCTTCGAGTGTTTCCACCGTTTTCTCGGCTTCCTCGGCTCGCTTTTTCCAGGGTCCCACTTTTTCGCTATGTTCCTGGCGTTTTTTGGCGTCCTGTTTTCTCTGTTCTTTCTTAGAAAGCTGCCCCTTTTGTACCGCCGCCTCTGCTACCTGTACTTTCTGCTGAACTCCTTTCTGTTTTCCATCAAGAGCCGCACTCTCTTCCTCGGTCTTCAACAGGTAATCACTGATATTCCCTTCATAGACATTGATTTTCCCATCTTTTACCTCCATCACCTTATTCACAAAACTATCTAAAAAGTAACGATTATGTGACACCACCAGAATAAAGCCATCGTACTGTAGCATTGCCTCCTGCAACACCTCCTGAGAATTGATATCAAGATGGTTTGTAGGCTCATCGAGCAGCATACAATTAGCAGGAGAGGCTATCATCTTCGCCAAGGCCAGCCGACTTTTCTCACCACCGGAAAGTACCGAAACCTTTTTGTCCACCTCTTCTCCCCGAAATAAAAATGTTCCGAGCAGAGATCGAATCCGGGTAATGGTCATATCTTTAACCGACAGAGACAGGGTCTCAAGAGCAGTAAGAGAGGGCGTCAGTTCCTGAGCCTGATGCTGACCAAAATAGGAAAGCTGTACATTATGACCAAGCTTCATCTCACCTTCATCAGCTGCGATTTCACCTGCAATAATCTTCACAAGGGTAGATTTACCAGCGCCATTCACCCCAACCACGGCCACTTTATCCCCCCGCTGAAACTGGAAACTCACCTTATTAAAGACCTGTTTGCCATCAAATCCTTTGCTGAAATTTTCAACGCTCAGTACATCGCGACCGGAATCTGGTGCAGGCGGAAAACTAAAACGAATCTGCCTCTCCTCGTCACCTATCTCAAGCAGAACCATTTTTTCAAGCTGTTTTACCCGACTTTGCACCTGTTTGGCCTTGGTCGATTTGGCACGAAAACGCTGAATAAACTGCATACTCTGTTTTATCTGCGCCTGCTGGTTATCATAGGCCGCTTTTTCGATGGTCTTTCTCTCCACCTTCTCCTTTTCAAAATAGGAGTAGTTTCCTTTATAGATGGATAGTTTTCCAAGGCTCAATTCCCAGGTGGTAGTTGTCACCTTATCTAAAAAAGTACGATCATGGGAAATAATCACCATGGCACCATTATAGGAACGAAGAAAATCCTCCACCCAGGTAAGTGAGGTCAAGTCCAGATGGTTTGTCGGTTCATCAAGCAGTAATAATGAAGGCGATGCCAACAACATTCTGGCAAGCATCAGCCGCATAATCCAACCACCAGAAAAAGAGGCCGCTGGCCTGTCCATATCCGACTGTTGAAAACCAAGGCCAAGCAGAATTTTTTCAATCCGTGCCCGCATGGTATAAATACCGCTCCCTTCCAGACGATGCTGAATTTCTCCCTGACGTTCAAGCATCCTCGTAAATTCATCCGATGCGGGATCGATACCTGCAAGCCCCTCGTTAATCACATCGACTTCCTTTTGCAGGTCGAGCAACTCTTCGAAGGCACTTTCCGCTTCCTGATACAGGGTCTTGCCCGATACCAGGGCACTGGATTCCTGGGGAAGGTAGGCCACGGTGAAATACTTTGAGCGACTCAACACCCCATCGTCACATTCGTTCACCCCGGCCATGATTTTCAGGAGTGAAGACTTGCCTGCGCCATTCACCCCCATCAACCCTATTCGCTTCCCATCGGTTACCTGAATGGATAGGTCCTTAAAAAGATGTTTGTCTCCGTAACGGATATCCAGATGATTAATTGATAACATAGTTCATTGTGCCTCGTTTCAAGCTTGTATCCGTTGTTAGTTTCAATCGCGACTCCAGCCCTAATTGCCGGAGTCGTTCCATATTGGCGCGCTTGGGGCCAACAAATGCTGATATATCTCTGTTTGAAATCTGTAGATGCAGTTGCTTGTCTCCCGGACAGCCGCTAAGCAAAGCCCTAACACGTTTAAACCAGTGACGAGCAGCAACAAGCTCACCAAAAGCGGGATGATAGGGACCGGCAAGTAACTCTTTTTCAAGTGTTTCAGAAGCCTGCAGGCCCATTCGCACAACAGGGATACCAGCCTGATCCAGTCTTTCTTTTGCCACTCTGCAAAGAGCTATTGCTCTATTCATACTCATGGGCTGATACTGTCCTGCAGCGTACTCCCTAGCAAGGCCAGAGCCACGGATAACAAGAGTGGGATAGAGACGAACAAAATCCGGCCCGCATTCAATCACACGCCGCAACGTTGCAAAAAAGGAGAGAGTCGTTTCACGGGGCAGACCTGGCATCAACTGTACACCAAGTGTCAGCCCCTTCTTCTGCAGAACAGCAATGGCCCGTAGAGAATCTTCACTGGAATGACCTCTCTCTGCTGCCAGAAGAACAGCGCTGTCAAGCGACTGTACCCCAAGTTCCACCGTTGCAACTCCTAAATGAATCAAAAAGTCACAAATCTCCTCATCAACACAATCGGGACGTGTGGAAAGACGAATGGAATGCACCTCACCCGCTGCGAGAAAGAGCTGTACCGCACCGAGCAGTATCTTCTGACGATCTTTGGGAAGACAGGTAAATGAACCGCCGTAAAAAGCGACCTGGACATCAGCGTGTTTCCTGGAAAATCCTAGCCATTCAGTTATGGTGTCAGAAACAAGCCGTGCATCATCAACTCTCGCAGCCTGCTTGCCACTGATGGATACCTGATTGCAAAAAAGACAGCGCTGCGGACATCCCTGGTGGGGAATGAAAATTGGGATTACAAGGGACATAAGCGATTATACTGAAAACTTTTTGATTACATCATCCAGCACATCAAGTGTTGCCGAAGCTGCCCGCTGTTCCGCTTCTTTTTTAGAGCTTCCGGTTCCACACCCAAGCGCCTCCTCCCTAAAAAGGACAGAAACTGTAAATATCTTCTGGTGCGAAGGCCCTTCTTCCTGGTCTATTCGGTAGGATGGGGCTTCGTTGAATCTTTCCTGCAAGGCCTCCTGCAATCTGCTTTTCGCATCGGCCATCAGCAACTCTTCTTTTTTTGTTGCCATATCCGGAACAAAAAACCTGGCAATAATTGTCTCCACCGTTACATAATCGCTGTCTTCAAGAATAGCACCGATAACTGCCTCATAGGCACAGGATAAAATAGATGACTTATTACGGCCATTCGATGCATCCTCTCCCTTACCAAGACAGAGATAGTCACCAAGTTGCAAGGCTCTTGCCATCAACGCCAGGTGCGTTTCGTTTACCAGGGCTGAGCGCAGCCGGGTCAACTCCCCTTCACGCATATCTGGAAATCGTTTACAGAGCGTATGCCCGATAACAAGATCAAGTACTGCATCTCCTAAAAATTCTAGGATTTCATTATTTTTATCAATCTGAGCCTGTTCAAAAGCAAAGGAAGAATGAATCAATGCTTTTTGTAACAGGCGCAGGTCGGTAAAACGATAGCCAAGGTTTTGTTCCAGCACTGCTAGATCCTCCTTGTTTCGCTTTATCAATGTTTCAATATTCATAACCATTTTCCTCTTGTTAAAAACACAAACTGTGGTATAAAGTGTTGCTCATGCCTGCATAGGCATATTCGGCGGCGTAGCCAAGCGGCTAAGGCACTGGTCTGCAAAACCATGATTCAGCGGTTCAAATCCGCTCGCCGCCTCCAGTACATTCAAGGCGATATTCTGAATTTTTCAGGATATCGCCTTTTTTATTGCACATCACTCAATGCGGCCCTTCTGCCAAAACAACCTTGTATAGCATAAAATAGGTATTCAGGCACCCCTTTCCTTTTCCACAACCCCACGGCCACCCCATACCACAAAGTTAGAGTTTGACAGCAGGAATAATCTGCCTATATTTTTCTTGAGAATCATATGGAAAATATTATGATGAGCATATCACTCCCCCCATACAGAGGAACAATCACCAATGGCAGAGAAAAGTACTATGGTAAAAAAAGAGAGCCTGATTTATGCCCTGTTAATAGGGCTTGTAGTAGGCTTTATTGGCGGTGCAGTTTTTGCCGTCTATAAGCTTGCGCCATCCACTCCTACTGAAAACAAAAGCCCGCAACAGACGCAGGCAGCAACGAATTCCGAGCAGATAAGTAATCAGGCCACAGAAGCTATTTCTCACTTTGAGGCAGAAGTCACAACAAATCCGAACAATGCAGAGGCCTGGACACAACTTGGCCATCTCTATTATGATTCCAATCAGGTTGAGAAAGCGATTAAGGCCTATAACACATCACTTGAATTAAAAGATGACAACGCAGATGTATGGACAGATCTTGGTGTTATGTATAGAAGAAACAAACAACCGCAAAAAGCCTTAGAATCATTTGAGAAAGCCTATAGCGTAAATCCAAAGCATGAACCTTCCCGTCTCAACAAAGGTATCGTTTTATTGTATGACTTTAATAAACCAGAAGAAGCAATTGCTGCCTGGCAGGAGCTGCTCACTGTTAACCCAGAGGCAAAGCTCAACAATGGCACAACACTTACAGAGGCAATAGAAGCGATTAAAAAAGAAATAAATTCCTCCACACCAAAGAAAAAATAGGACAGCAAGATGGCAGCCAACGATATTCACATTCCTGAACACTGTGACAATGAGACCCATAATACAGATGGATTCCACGACAAGTTACCTCCGGTAGTGGAAACGCTGGTTGCCGCATGGCAGACAGATGACTGTTTTGATCATGTGGGCCCTGTTCCCATTCCGTCCCACACGGCAATCATCAATATTATTTACCAGGTGCGACAGATACTATTCCCCGGCTACTTTACCAAAACAAAACTCCATGGCTGCAACCTGGAATACTATATTGGCAAAGAAGTAACGGAACTCTACGAAAATCTGTCCCGTGAAATCATCATGGCAATCCGCCATGACTGCAGACGCTCTAACCTTCCCTGCACCCATTGTGAAAAGAGAGGGCACCGTATGGCTCTCTCTTTTACAGAGAGTCTGCCGGGTATTTCGGCCCTGCTATCAACGGATATTCGGGCAACTCTTGCCGGAGATCCGGCAACGGCAAGTACCGATGAAGTCATTTTCTGTTACCCGGGACTACTTGCAACCTCCATCTACAGAATGGCCCATGAACTCAACCAGCTAGGAGTTCCTATCATTCCACGAATCATGGCTGAACATGCCCATAGCCTGACGGGAATAGATATACATCCCGGCGCAACCATCGGCCCCGGTTTTTTTATTGATCATGGCACGGGTGTTGTTATTGGTGAAACCACAATCATCGGTTCAAATGTCCGCATCTACCAGGGGGTCACACTCGGCGCACTCTCTCTGCCCAAGGATGCAGGTACAGTTATGCGAAACGTTAAGCGTCACCCAACTATCGAGGATGACGTTATTATTTATGCAAACACAACCATCCTCGGAGGCAACACCATCATAGGGTCAAGATCCGTAATAGGCGGTAATATCTGGCTCACTGAGTCGGTCCCATCGGACACCAAGGTTATACTTAAACGTCCGGAACTTCTCTATTCCGGAAGAAAGGGAGGAACCTCATGACACATCTTGCCACCGAGACCATAGGAAAAACCCCGCTTCTCTTGCTCTCAAACAGCAGCTCCGGCTGCGTTGCCAAAATCCTTGCAAAACAGGAATCTCGCAACCCCATGGGAAGCGTGAAGGATCGCATTGCTCTTGCCATGATAGAGGCAGGTATTCGGGATGGCAACATTACTGAAAACACAACCATCATTGAGGCAACTTCAGGAAACACAGGGCTTGGTCTGGCCTTTGTCTGTGCAGAAAAGAATCTTCCACTGATCCTTACCATGCCGGAATCCATGTCCTTGGAACGAAGAGCTCTTTTAAAACATCTGGGCGCTCAGCTGGTTTTAACGCCGGCAGCGAGTGGAATGAAAGGGGCGATCGCGGCCGCAGAAGAACTGCTCGGCAACAATTCAAATAGTTACATGATCAGGCAATTTGATAATCTGGCAAACCCTGCTATTCACAAAAAAACCACCGCTGAAGAAATTTGGAAGGCAACGGATGGTATAGTTGATTTTTTTGTAGCTGGTATAGGAACCGGCGGCACATTCACCGGCGTAATGGAGGGATTAAAAGAAAAGAACCCTGCTATTATCGGCGTTGCAGTTGAACCCGCTGACTCACCTGTACTCTCTGGAGGAAAGCCCGGCCCCCATAAAATTCAAGGCATCGGAGCTGGCTTTATTCCTTCAATTTTAAACAGAAAACTTATTGACCAAGTTATTACCGTCACAAACAGTGATGCCATAAAGACAGCGAGACAGCTGGCAAAAGAAGAGGGATTACTGGTGGGAATTTCATCGGGTGCTGCCATGTGGGCGGCGTTACAGCTTGCCTCAGAGAAGAGCAACAAGGGTAAAACGATTGTTACCGTACTACCGGATACCGGAGAGCGATACCTGAGTACTGAGCTGATACAAAGCGATCCTTGAAAAGAGTTCGGGTGCTTTCATTTCATCACAGCATTGATACAGGGTCTTTTCCAGTATCAATTAAAAAGGATGTCCCGCCATCACACAGGAAGAAAACCCTTCCTCGGATACCGCCATATCTAAACGGATCACAGCACCGGACATTTTTGCTCTGAAGCTCAGCCCCCCATCCACCTTCAAATCAGTGAACAGTTCACCGAGATCATACTCGTCTGCAACTCGTCCAATTTCGACAAAAGGAACAAACTGCATCCAGTCCATGTGCAAAAACTTTAGCCAGGAAATCTCCCCAATGGGATTCCACTCAGGGGTCCAGCGATATTCTGCTGTTCCATAAATCACGGCCTTATCGTTAAAGCGATTGGACGGATAGGCACGCATTCGATATAACCCACCGAGTTTTGCCCCGTCGTTATATGGGGGATTATCTGTTACCTGACGATTCCCTTCAGCATCAACTATGACATTGTAACTGGGAGAGTATCCTGTCCAGAAGTTCAGGGCTATGACCTGTTGTTTGCTGAAACTGTTTGCTCCAATATTGAAATATTTGCTGGCTTCAAATTCAACAAAGTTCCACTCTTTCTCAGCTTCCCCCCAACCAAAATCCTTTGTATAGGCAATAAACTGGGAGCTCCCGATGGACGGGTTTGTGGGATAATCCGTGTGATTATAATAGAGTCCAGCCTTCACCGGATGAACGGTATAGTCCCGTTTCCCTATTGGCAACTCAAGACTCTGATAACGGTTATACTGTTTTAACAGTGCTATCGTTGTACCTGTTTGCAGCGGATTCCAGGGTCCAATGGGTGTCGTATCCTGGAGAATTCCTCCTTTCAGTTTGTAGCTTCCTATGGGAGCCGTTTTTCCACTTCCCAGCGGGAAAACATACTCCAGCTTGAAATCAACCCAATTATCAGAACCACTATCCATAAGGTAGTCATTTTTATGTGAATCGTTGCTACCTGCATCGGGAACACCATCAGGGCGTGGCTCGTTTATATAGGCACGTTGATTGGGATAGTGGCCTATGCTGCCTACGGTTGAAAAAAACAGTCTTTTAATAACCGGTAGCTGGTAGTTCCATATTCCGAGCCCCCCGATGGCGGCGTTATCAAAGCTGCCCATGGCTGTTCCAGCTACCATGAGTTGATCTTGACCATACCCTTTTATCATTCCTCCGACACCAATGGTCAACCCAAGAGAGTCTGTTGAAAAAGCGTAGGGCAGGACCAATTGATTTTTCTTTTGTCGGGGATTCTCCTCTCGCGTCAGCGAAAATTTTACGGAAGCATCCGACTTTGCCCAGGATGGGTTAACTGAGACCATCAGGAACAAAAGACAACTTATTAATACGGTCTGTAACAACTCACATATTCGCATAGCTTTACCCTTTGATTATTATTTTTCCTTTGGGCGGATTATAGAAACTTCATAATATAATTACCGAATACCCTCTGTTCAGAGTCAGTCAACTTTTGTATTCTTAACAGTTTTGACTTCATGTTTTTTGCACGCCGGGGAGCAACTCTCGGCTCGACAGCACCTGTGAATTATTGCAACAACGCATCCTCACAACCAAGCACCATTCCAGAACCGATAGTAAATCCCACCGAATTGCCCAAGACGCAGCCGTTTAACCGCCAGGTACACGCTATATCGTGATAGAGCAGAAACTCTGTTTCATGCAGGATACTATACAGTCTACCTCATTTGAAGATATTGAAATACTATTTAAGAAGAAAGGATAGCTTTTCTTAAACATAGCCCGAGGCACTTCTGGAGAAGCCCTCCTGGTTCTGCGTAAGTTTCTTGAACATTGACGGGATAGTTGTCCGATCTGCATTGCCACGAATTGGCTCCAACTGATATAGGATCTGAATTTCTGGCCGAATGATGAGCTTCAGCATGGTCGGCCAAATCATGTCTGGTACTGAGTGAAGTAATTTGACTGAGGATTGTGTCATAATGCGCAATGGCTCAGAGCTCCTTATATTCAAAGGTTTTTTGGAGAAATCATTGGGACACAAAGAGCACTCCGAGCCTCTTTTTATTGATCAGCTATGAGATAGTACTTATAATGCTTGTAAAACAAAGATACCCTTTGTTACAATGCTACTTGTCAATGAACACCTCCCCACAGAACTGCAGGACATATAATGCCAAGAGAGGACAATAAGCCCCCCCCTTGCTGAATATACGTTTTGGCCCTAATTACCCTAAAAACAATAAAATTGTCTCAAGTAATTTTGAAGCCTATGGTCTGAATATAGAAGAAATCAGCGGGGATAAAAATTGATACCTTTGAGACTTTAAAAACAATGCGTACCTCCAGACGGTGCCATGTATAAACTACTTAATCTTAACGCTTGGAAGGTGAACAATGACACAACTAACAAGATACAAACATGTTGTATTCTTTTTTGTTGCCGGAGTGGCAGCTCTACTGATACTACCGGTGACAGCTCAGTGCCAGGCAGATACTGTTGATGCTCAGGCACTGACCATTCTCGACAGAGCAACTTCGTTTCTGGCAAGCCAACAGCAGTTTTCTGCAAAGGCTGAAATATGGGAAGATTTTGCGGTGTCCGCCAATACCCATGTGCAGTTTGCTGAGACGGTGAATATCCTCCTTCGAAGACCTGACCGCTTCAAGCTGCAAGTCACGACCACTGCTCCGAAAAAAACATTCTTCTATAATGGCAAAGAAATCACTTTACTGGATCAGGGAGAAGGATTTTACGGCACTACTGCAGCCCCTGATACTATAGACAAAACGGTAGCACAAATGAATACAGTCTACGGGCTGACATTTCCTCTGGATGATATGCTCCTGAGCGCCCCTTTTGGAGATGCAGTCCAAAAGGCCAACGCCGGGCAATATTGGGGGGTCGAGCTGATTTCTGAAATTCCGTGTCACCATCTGGCCTTTCAGGGGGATCGTATCAATTGGCAGGTGTGGATTGAGGATGGTGTTCTTCCACTTGTCAGAAAGATTGTTATTACGGATAAAACTGAAGAAGGCGAGCCGCAATTTATTGCCCACTTTACATCATGGGGATTTTCAACGGAATTGCCTGATTACCTTTTCACCTTTGAACCTTCTTCTCAATATCTTGCAATTGACATCATGAAAACGAAGCAAGATAACAATTAATTTCAAAACAGATCATAAGGATGCAACAATGAATCGTAATCAATCGTTACTCTCAGGCCTTATCCCACTGCTTACTGCGATATTCCTCTGCACAAGCGTTACTGCCGCCTTTGCGAGATGTCGTCATAATCGTAATTGCAACCACAGCAGTGTCAATCGCAATGTAAATGTAAATCATAACAACAGAGGACACAGAAACAAAAACGTAAATGTAAATGTTTATAATCATAATAACCATAATGGTGGGGCTGCTTTCGGGGTCGGCATGTTTACCGGTCTGATGATTGGTGCTGCAATTGCAACGCCCCCACCACACCACACCACCGTGATTGTCAGCGGAACCAATTATATGTATGCGGATGGAGTTTACTATCAACCCGCGCCCAGCGGAGGCTATGTGGTAGTTGGGGCACCGGTTGGTGCCGTAGTCACAGTTGTGCCCCCCGGTGCGGTGAACGTAAACTTGGGTACTTCCCCATACTATTATCTGAACGGTGCCTATTATGCTCAGCAGGGTACTGCATTTAAAGTAGTTCCCGCGCCCATTGGAATCATGGTGCCCACTCTACCACCCGGTGCTAAATCCACGACCATTAATGGGCAGACCTATTTTAAATTTCAGGGAACTTCTTATCAGCCTGTAATTATAGGTGGAAACACTAGTTATATTACGGTTAAGATTTAATAGCATTCACGACTACACGCAAATATTCTGTTATCAGAGCGCCAATCGTTTTCCGATCTCTTTAGCTGTATGGTCGGCCAGATTATCGGCCACCTGAGAATGGTGAAAACATTCAAATTGCCATTGTAAAACATGCCATAGAGCAAGGTCTCTCTGGCAACTAGAAGTACCCAGGTCGACAGTCACTCACTGGGTAATGGCCAGTAATATCGAATGTCAGAGAGCGGTTATTATAGTTGGCGTATAATGTGTTTCAAGGCGCTCTGCCAAAGACCAAGCATCTTCTGGAGGAAAAGCGGGTACGGGTGAAGATTGTGGTGGAGTTGCTTATGGATCAGATCTTGAAAAAGTACTCGAGATACGGTTAAGGTAGGCGAGTGAACGCCCTGAAGTCCTCTCACCCCCTCTGGCCAGTGCACTTCACTTTGAGCTGCGTGTTTTTATCCCTGAATTTTCAGATAGACGCCGGGTACAGAGCAAACTAAACCTTGACATAAAGAGGGAATTTACAGATGCCTAGATTGAAATCCCCTTTCCACAAAGCGATTTCCACCTGCGTAGCATCAAACCGCAGGCGGCTGAGTTCCTTAGTAGCAGTATAAAGCCATAAAGCGGTATCAGAACGTTCCGCCCATGGACTATCCATTAACTTAAAGACAACTGGACTATTATGAAAACAAGTATATTCACTGCTATTACACTCCTGCTCCTTTCCTGCACAATGCTCCTGCAGGGATGCGGGAAGAGCACCCTCGTTTCCTCCTGGCTAAACGAAGACAAGGCCGGATATCACCTGGAAAAAGTGCTGGTACTCGCGGTTTTCAAGGATCCTGTAACCCAGAACATCTATGAAAAAAGCTTCGTCAGCCTACTGCAAAAAGCAGGCGTACAAGCCTTCCCCGGAAGTGACTACCAACTAGGCCCTGATGAACCTTCCCAGGCAGCCATTGATTCAGCACTTTCAAAAAGTGGCGCTGAAAGTATCCTGATAACCCACATACTCAGCACCACAACAGACACCTATACGGTTGCCCCCATGGTCGAATATGTATCCTACTTTACTTACTGGGATTCAGTTTATGGAAACTATAGCAATGTTCACGAACAGGATTTTGCTCCGTCGGAAACCATTGAAAAACGCCATGAACGTATGGCGGTAACACTTTTTGATAAGAATGGAGGTAAACCGGTCTGGTCTGCAATTTCTAAAAGCGTGAATTTCGAAGACAGGTTACGGGTGGACGATGAGGAACTTGAGAAAATTTTTATCCATGATCTCAGAGCAAAAAACCTTCTCTAAAAAATTAATCTTTCATTCTACCTCATCTGGCCTCTACTCGAGAGGCCAACACTGTTCTGCTTACAAAGAGTTCCGGCTCGAGGCAACCCACAGAATTACTCCTCTTTTTGAGCAGTTGTATGGACACGAACTCTGATAGGTTCCTCGATGCCCACATGTCTCTTAAAATTAGTAAGACTCTCAATAATGGCCCAGGTAATCTTCTGGTCTTTTGGAATAAGCAAAGTACCATTTTTGGCTGTAACATCCTCATCGGCGACCATTCCTGCCACGATTTCCAGAAACGAAAGAGAACGAATTTGAATCTGTCCTTCCTTGGGTTTCATCTCGGCCAGAAAGTCCAGAATTTCTGGATTATACCAGCCCTTCTTTCTGCGCATAATTTTTAGTGCCTTTGCATGCTGCTCATTCTGCTGCCGTAGAAGATCGTATTCAATTACGGCTTTTAAAACCTGGGCACCAAGTGCAACATTGTCGTCAATTTCAGGTTCAAATTTTTCGTACTCCCTGAGCTGTAAAAAAATTATCTCAGACACTTTTTCCAGCCGGGGTATCTTGCTGATGAGGCGTGCTCCCGTCGTCGGATGTTTTCTATAGGTCTGCAACTCCTCTTCACTGAGTGGCACTCCCGAATGCACCTTGTGTAAGATATCACCTGGAACTGTTATACAGCCAAGCTGTGACATACAGGCACTGATCTCAAACTGCCACGCAGGAGAAAGTTCCAACTTTTCAACCAACTTTTTTACAAGCGGCTTGATTCTCGGCCCCACACTAAAAGAGGTGGAATCCGCAAGAGTCAATAATTCACCCATCATGCTGACACTACTGTTCAGGGTTTCATCAAGCAATACTTTCTCGGCTACTATCAACTGATGATGACGAAGAGCCAGAGCCAGTGCCGGCACCAAAATAGCAGTCGAACAGGGTTTATTTAAAAACCGAAAGACTTGGCCTTTATTCACAGCATCTACGGCGGTCTCCTGGTCCGCATTTCCGGTGAGCATCAGGCGCACGGTATCCGGATACAAGCCTTTTACCAGTTCAAGCAACTGCACTCCATCCATCCGGGGCATCCGCATATCAGCAACAATTACGGCAAATGGCCCTTTTTGTTTCATCACCTGAAGAGCCTCTTCCCCACCCTCTGCGATGGAGACATCAAACCGCTTTCGAAGCTGCCGTTGTATCGATTGCAGCACCTGTGGCTCATCGTCAACAAATAAAATTTTATCACTCATTCTGAACCTTCCCAGTGGAGACTATTATTATCTTTATTCGCAAGCTAATACAATTATATGATAAAAACAGGAGATGAGTCAAGAAAAGGACTCTTCATTTGACTCTCTCTCCGTTTTTATCATAAAATACATTGCGGCCAACTACAGGTAACTAGAATGCCAGAAATCAAAAGAACTATTTGTCCCCTCGATTGCCCGGATAGCTGCGGAATTGATGCCACGGTAAAAGATGGAATGATCGTAAAACTCCAGGGTGCTGAGGATCACCCGATTACCGCCGGTTTTATCTGCCGCAAGATGCAGCAATATCACCACCGAATCCACTCCGAACATCGAATCCTCTTTCCCCAAAAAAGAGTCGGCTCCAAAGGAAAAGGGGATTTTCAAAGAATCAGTTGGGATGAAGCATGGGATATTCTGACAAATCGTCTCAGTGCCATACGAACAGAGTTTGGTGGAGATGCCTTGCTACCATACTCCTATGCCGGCAATATGGGGCTTATTAATCGCTGGGCGGGATATCCTTTTTTTCATCGTTTCGGCGCATCCAGACTAGATCATACCATCTGTTCAGCTGCGGCAGAATCTGGTTGGAACCTACACTGCAATGGAATTTCAGGTACCCCTCCTGAAACAGTGGCAGAAGCCGATCTGGTGATCGTCTGGGGAATGAACATGAAAGTAACCAACGTCCATTGCTGGCCTTTTATCCAGAAAGCACGAAAAAGAGGAGCCAAACTAGTTGTTATTGATCCCTACAAAACAGTGACTGCCCAAGCAGCTGACCATTATATTCCCATCATTCCTGGAGGGGATACGGCCCTGGCACTTGGAGCAATAAAAGTTTTGCTTGCAAACGATGGTGTTGATACCAGTTTTATTGAGACTGAAACGGAAGGTTTTTCTGATTTAAAAGCGTATCTCAAGACAGTCTCCTGGGAGAAAATCAGTAAACAGTCAGGATTACAACGAGTTGCAATTGAGCATTTTGCAAAACTCATTCAAGAGTACCCGAAAACCTTTATCCGTATAGGAATCGGCCTGACACGTAACACCAGAGGAGCAATGTCGGTAAGGGGAATCACTAATCTTGCAGCTGTAACAGGACTTTTTGATGGCTCAGCCGGAAAGGGCATTTTATTATCCAGCCGTGGTTTTCGGGGCAATAGCGAAAAACTCACCCACCCTGAACTTGCAGAGTCCCCAACCCGCAGGATCAATATGGTTCAGTTGGGTGAGGCATTAACTGCCATGCAACCCGCTGTAAAGGCACTTTTTGTATACAACAGTAATCCACTCAGCGTGGCACCGGATGCATCAATGGTACGGAAGGGACTCTCTAGGTCTGATCTGTTTACCATTGTTCACGAACAGGTTCTGACACCTACGGCAAGATATGCGGATCTGCTTTTACCAGCAACGACCTCGTTTGAAAACAGTGATCTATACGGTTCCTACGGACACTTCTATATTGGGCAAACACGCCCTGTCCTGCCCCCCCGGGGTGAAGCCATCAGCAACTTTGATCTTTTCCAGACACTGGCTCTAAAGATGGGTTATGATGATGCCGTCTTCAAACAGAATGTCGATGAGCGTATCAAGGATTACCTCTCAGACTTGGATGGCATCTCCCAAACCACCCTGGAACCGGGAACGTGGATTCAATCCAGCTACGGAAAAACCGGAATTTCTCTTTTTGAGAGGGAACAGAAAAAATTCCAGTTTGCACCTCTTTCAGCTCTTTGGGAAAAGCAGGGCGTCAGATTATTACCATCAATGGAAAACGATGATCCTGATCTGCGGTCCAGGTATCCATTTATGCTTATTACACCTCCTAACAAAGATTTGTTAAACAGTACATTTGGAGAGAACTATAAGGGAGAAATCGGGAGTGTCCTGATTCATCCAGACGATGCGGAGCAACACAACATCGCTTGCGGACAGACGCTTACACTCTCAAATGGACGTGGGACAACAACAAGAATTGCCTCAATCAGTCGTGATACCCAGGTAGGATTACTGGTTGCGGAAGGAATCTATTGGGAAGCTGAAAAAACAACACACGGAATAAATAATCTAACATCCCAAAAGCTGACGGATAGTGGAGGAGGCGGTGTCTTCCATGAATCCCGTGTTGCTCTACAGATCAGCCACGATAAGTAGAACGAATGAGAAAAGGGACCTTAAAAGCAACAAATCAAAAAACAAACAGGAACGGAACAATCTGGTCTCATCAACTTTTTTTCAATGGTTACTCTTTTATCTCCAATTTTATCTTGACGAAATCAGGCGATTTGTGCGAACATTATCATGTTCCCAGTCTTAAAAAGGCTGCAAATGGCACAGGGAACAATATGGTATCGATGAGCAGGTAGAAGCAGTATAGCAATTGCTTCGCCTGTTAACAGTTCTGACCTGTTTTGCTATCGGGAGAGTTAGCAAATGAGAGAAGGAAGTCATCCGGATACGCATGGGCAAGCTGCAGCGAAACCCTCTTTTATGACGGATGAACAGGTTCGTCTGCTCTATATGCAGGCCCCTGTCTCTAACAGTGTCATTGTCGTAATTGCCCTCCTCTATTACGCCATGCTCCGGCCGCGTGTTGATTCCACACTGCTCTCCTGGTGGATCGTGGCTATCCTGGCCTCTGCCTTATACCGTCTCTTTCTCTGGTACAGTCGAAAACAGAAAGGTGAAAGCCGATCATCGAGAAGCTGGCTGCGTTCCTATTGCCTGGGATGCGGACTGGTTGGGTGTGCCTGGAGTCTGGCCTACCCCTTGCTCAATGCCACAGATGATCCGGTGGCGTTGATGGCCGTGGTGCTGCTGGCAGGCGGTGTTATCAGTTCTGCGGTTCCTATCCTGTCCGCCTCCATCCCTGCCGTTATTTTATACACCTATCCCCAGGGGCTAGTATTGGCAGTATCCCTGTTTTATCTCGAATCGGCCACATTACTCGCCTTTGCGGTTGTTGTCTTTCTCGGTATGATTACCCTGTTCAGCCGCAATATAAACCGTAACATTCTCCGCTCTATCAGGCTTGACGAGGAGAACACGCTGTTGATTGACAATCTGCAGAAGGAGATCGGCCAGAGAGAAGGTCTGATTACCCAGGGAACCCATGCATTGAAAGTACAAAACCAGGCCCTGTTGCACGAAATTGAGACACGGGAAAGCGTTGAGGGGGAACTGCGCCAGGCAAATGCAGACCGAGAGGCAACCCTGCTGGCGATCCCGGACCTCATGTTTGAGTTGGACAAAGAGGGCAGGTATATTGATATCTGGGCCCAGGATACCAGCCTACTTGCGAGCCAAAGGGAGGTCCTGCTGGGACATACGGTCAATGAGATGCTCTCAGTTGAGGCGGCAGGGGAAGTAATGGCAGCGATCGGAAAGGCTTCAAAGAATGGGGCCTCTCATGGGCAGCTCATCAACCTGCAGTTGGAACAGGGGAGCCACTGGTTTGAACTCTCCACCTCTCAGAAGCGACTGCAAAACGGTACTGTCAACTTTCTGATGCTCTCGAGAGACGTCACCGAGAAACTGCAGATGGAAGAGGAGTTGCTCAAGGCCAGGAAGTTGGAATCTGTTGGAGTTCTTGCCGGGGGAATTGCCCACGATTTCAACAATATTCTTTCGGTGATCCTCGGCAATATTGAACTTGCAGCTGGGCGGTGTCAGCAAGAAGGAACTGTCCTCTCACTTCTTGGTGACGCGCAAAAAGCCACCAGGAGAGCAACCAAGCTGACTCAGCAGCTGCTGACCTTCTCAAAGGGTGGGGAACCCGTCAAGGAGACAACATCTCTCGTAGCTCTTATTCGCGATTCGGCCGACTTTGTCCTCCATGGTTCCCGGGTTACCTGTAAATATATCTTTGCAGACGACCTGTGGATGGTCAAGGTGGATAGCGGCCAGATCAGTCAAGTTATTCAGAATATGATCCTGAACGCCATGGCTGCCATGCCCATGGGAGGCACGATAACGGTCAGCTGTGACAATATTGAAGCGCTCGATTCAAAAGTGCTCCCGGACAAGGCCACGGCAGGTAGTTTTATCCGTATTGTCATCCAGGATACAGGGACGGGTATTCCTCAGGAGGTGCTCAATGATATCTTTGACCCCTACTTCAGCACCAAGGAAGAGGGGAGCGGTCTCGGGCTGGCCATCTGTCATTCTATTATCAGTAAACATGGCGGACATATCTCCGTAAAGTCCTTCCCGGGGCAGGGAACAAGTTTTTGCATCCTTCTCCCTGCCGATCCAACTGCAGACACTCCCCCTGTTGAGCAGAAGCAGACTGGGAAAACAGCAAAAGCGACCAGGATCATGCTGATGGATGACGATGAAATGATACGAATCCTGGCCGAGGCACAACTCAAAGCCCTCGGCCATGAGGCTATTCTGGTAGTGAACGGGGAAGAGGCAATAGCCACTTACCTGGAGATGAAAAAGCAGGGTTCCCCCATTGATCTTGTCATTATGGATCTGACCATCCCCGGAGGAATGGGAGGGGAGGAGGCAGCCGGGAAACTCAAGCAGCTGGACCCAGAGGCAAGGATTATCGTTGCCAGCGGCTACTCAAACGACCCGGTGCTGGCCCATTACCGTGAGTATGGCTTTTGTGCCGCTGTTGCAAAACCATTCAGCTTGATGGAGTTGCGAGAAGGGATCGATTCTGTTTTGTGTGCAGATCTGCGATAACTCCTGCAAGCCCATGCAGGGAGGCCTTTCCAAGTAAGCGCTCCTAACCAATTAATTCCTTGCCATGTTAGGGGACTATACTATAGACTCTGGGGAGCAATAGATTTAATCGAACTGCCTTTTCATGGAGACCAACATGTCTTTTTCACTGCCAAAACTACACACGGGTGGAATAGTCTCGCTCTGTCTGCTGACTCTACTTCCTCATTCCCTATGGGCTACCGGGGAGGAGATGCTTGACCTTGATCTCTCCCAGTTGATGGAGATCCAAATCACCTCTGCCGGACGCAAGGAGCAGAACCTCGCCGATGTGGCTGCCGCTGTCTACGTCATCGATCAGGAAACGCTTCACAGCTCCGGGGTTACCTCCATCCCAGAGGCTTTACGCATGGTTCCCGGCCTGCAGGTGGCACGGATGAGTTCCAATAAGTGGGCCATTACCTCCCGCGGTTTTAACGGTATCTTTTCTAATAAACTTCTAGTGCAGATCGACGGGCGCAGCGTCTATACCCCTTCATACTCCGGTGTCTACTGGGACAGCCAGAATGTGGTACTGGAGGATATTGAGCGGATAGAGGTGATCCGCGGACCCGGGGCAACGCTGTGGGGCGCCAATGCTGTCAACGGTATCATTAACATTATCACCAAGCAGGCCTCGGACACCCAGGGCGGGCTGGTCAGTGCAGGAGCCGGGAATCAGGAAAAGATCATAGGCACCCTGCGCTACGGCAGTCAGCTTAACAAAGACACCTACGGCCGATTCTACCTCAACAGGCATGATCAGGATTCTTACCAACTGCTGGCAGAGGGCAGCGATGCCAACGATGCATCCGAGCTGACTGGTGCCGGCTTCCGGGTCGATGGGGATGTTGGGCTGCAAAATAACTGGACTCTGCAGGGCGATCTCTATCAGGGGGACGGGAATCAGATTCTTGCCCCTGTCTGGATCCCCGACTCCCCCCTTCCCTTAACTGTCAACGACTCCATAGAGAACAATGGCTACAACCTGCTGGGCCGCTGGCAGCACAATATATCAGAGACCAACACATGGTCTCTTCAGGCCTATTTTGATGCCACGGACCGAAAAGAACAGTACCTGGCTCAGAATTTCAAAACCGTGGATCTCGACTTTCAGCATCGTTTCCAGTTCCTGGAGCAGCACGATCTGATCTGGGGCCTCGGATATCGAAATGTGAGTGACGATTTTACAAACACCTACATGATTGGAATTGTTCCGGAACAGGAGACCAGCGAGCTATTCAGCGGCTTTATCCAGGACGAAATCAGCCTGTTTGACGACAGGGTCCGTTTTACTCTGGGTACAAAAATAGAACACAACGACTTCACCGGTGTGGAAATCCAGCCCAGTGCCCGCCTTCTCTGGAGCGTAAACAGTGCCCATAAACTCTGGACCTCGATTTCACGGGCAGTACGCACCCCTTCCCGGATAGAAGATTCTGGACGTATTGTCCTGGGACCCATTCCCGTCCCTCCCTACCCGAAGATTAAGGTCTATGGTAATTCGGAGATGGAATCGGAAGAGCTTATCGCCTATGAGGCGGGATACCGCTTTTCCCAGGGGAGTAACTTTTCCCTGGATACGACAGTCTTCTACAATGATTACAGCAAATTGCTCGACTACTCGTACGCCGACATGCTCAACGTTTACTTTATCAACGGTATGAGCGGACACAGCTACGGTCTGGAGCTCAGCGGCCGCTGGAGACCGGTTTCCTGGATAAGCGCTGAATTAAACTACAGTTTTATTGAACTTTCGATGGACCCCTTATCTCCGGCGGCTGGCAGATTTTCCATCAGCGATATTATTGCCGAGAATTCAACCCCCCAGCATCAAATATCCCTGCGTTCCTCCTTTGACCTCAGTGAAACCGTTCGCCTGAATGTCTGGGCGCGTTATGTCGATAAAGTGAAGATTGCCGGCCAAGCTGCCTACTCTGCTGGAATTGAAGTTGATCAACATGTGGCACTGGATGTCAATATAGCCTGGAAGGTGACAGAGACCCTGGAACTGATGCTGGCTGGACAAAACCTGCTGGAGTCTAATCATCTGGAATTTGTTAACGAGTATTTCGTCCCGCCAACTGAAGTGGGACAGAGCTTCTATTGTAAGTTAACCTGGGAATTTTAAAGAGAACCGCACCCCTGTGAAACAGACCTTTCTCCTCATCATGCTGGCCGTCTCTCTCGGTCTGGCCGCCGCCTCGCCTGCGCAGAGCGGTGAATCTCCTTCTGAGACCAGGCTGAAGGCCGCCTATCTGTACAACTTTGCCAAGTTTATCCACTGGCCCGAGGAGAGCTTTGCCAATACAGAGTCGCCCCTAATCATCGGGGTGCTGGGAGCAACGCCCCTTGCCAAGGAACTGCCCCCCCTGACTGCACGAAAAGTGAGAAACAGAGCGATTGAAATCCGGCAGTTTGACAAAGTTGAAGAAGCAACCGGATGCCACATTCTCTACATCAGTCCTTCATTTAACAAGGGGTTGCGGCCAGCCCTTGAACAACTCAGTACCAAACCCATAGTTACGGTTGGAGACCAGGGGAATTTTACCGCTCTCGGCGGAGTCATACAATTTGTAACTCGAAGAGATCGTCTCCGTTTTATCATACATCTTGCAGTTGCCAGAGAAAACAGTATCAAAATAGACGCACAGCTGCTCTCCCTTGCTGTCGAGGTTGTCGGGAGAGAAAAATGAGAAACGTTTTTAAAAAGCTGCCGATAAAACACAAACTGAACAGCATCATCCTCGGTGTCTGTTTCCTAGTCCTTATCCTCACCTTTGCTGTCACCTTCGCTAGTCAGTGGTTTCTCTACAGAGCAAATGCACTGGCTGAACTGCAGACTCTAGCCAAAGTAATCGGAAAGAACAGCACCGCCGGCCTGCTTTTTCAGGATGTTGAGGCACTGGAAAAAACTCTGCAGGCCTTGAGAAATAAGAAAACAGTTACCTGCTCCCGTATCCTGCAGCCGGATGGAATAAGCCTTGCTACATTTTCCCAGGGCTCACAGTATCCGACTCGCCATGAGTATAAACTCGACGACCCTGAACTGCTCAAAAATGGCCACCTCTTCGACGAACAGCATATCGAGCTCCTCCAGCCCATCCTGCTCGATGGAGAAGAAATCGGCTCGATTTATCTGCAGGCCAATATGGATGATCTTTACGAAAACATGTTCCAGGTGGGACAATTCCTGCTCCTTATCCTTACTGGCGGCCTGATTCTTGCTGCATTCCTGGCAAATCGCCTCCAGGGTTTTATTACCAATCCTGTTGTCAGCATGGCCCAAACAATCAGGCAGGTCACAGAGAACAAAAATTACAGCCTCCGCGTTGAACGGAGTAGCGAAGATGAAGTAGGGCAGCTGGCCCTTGGCTTTAATAAGATGCTCAGCAAAATACAGCAACGGGACAAGTATCTTGAGGAACAGGTACAGCAGCGTACCATTGAGCTGCAAAAGGCGATGGATGAAGCCATTGTCTTGGCCGAACAGGCACAGGACGCCAGCCAGGCGAAATCACAGTTCCTCGCCAATATGAGCCATGAGATCCGCACCCCTATGAACGGAATCCTCGGAATGGCAGAAATGGCTATGGACAGAGAACTGGATCAAGAATTGCGCCATTCCATTGAAACAATTATGAGTTCGGGTGAATCCCTGCTTACCATCATTAATGATATTCTCGACTTTTCAAAAATCGAAGCGGGAAAACTGAAACTGGAGGCCATACACTTTCACCTGCCGTCACTACTGGATGATGTCGCTAAAATACTGGCCCACCGAGCACACGCCAAGGGACTGGAATTAATAGTCGATGTCCCTGACACTGTTCCTCCATATACCACCGGTGATCCCAGTCGTCTTCGCCAAATTCTGGTCAACCTCCTTGGAAATGCCATCAAATTTACTGATCAGGGCGAAGTCCTGTTACAACTGGCCCTGATGAGTGAGACGAAAGAAACCGCTGCTCTCCGCTTTTCTGTGCGAGATACAGGGATAGGTATCAGTGAAGAAGAGCGGCTGACCTTATTTCAGCCCTTTTCCCAGGCGGACGATTCGACCACCCGTAAATATGGTGGAACCGGTCTTGGGCTCGCCATTTCCAGACAACTGGTGGAGATAATGGGGGGAGCAATCAACTGCAACAGCCAAGCTGGCAATGGTTCCGAATTCTGGCTGGACGTTACCCTGGAGAAGGCATCGGGGACTCAGGTTGTCACCGAGGCCCGGCTGAAGGCACTCTCTGGCCTAAGAGCCATCATTATCGATGACAATGCTACTAACCGCAGGCTGCTGAACAGTCAGCTGGCTCGGTGGAACATACAGACTACCAGCGCTGCCGGCGGCATTGAAGGTTTGGCGCTTATGCACCAGGCAGTCGCCGAGGACGCTCCTTTTGATCTGGCCATACTGGATATGAATATGCCGGATATGGATGGTCTTGAGGTCGCACGCCTGATTAAAAAAGATACGGCCCTTCGGGAGGTTCGCCTGGTTATGCTGACCTCAGTCGGTATTCGCGGCGATGCTACACTGGCCAGGGAAGCGGGAATCAAAATATACCTGACCAAACCGGTTCCCCGCCTTGATCTCTATAATACCCTGGTTGCCCTAATGAAAGGAGAAGCGCATAGCAGCGATCAACTTATCACCCGCTACAATCTCGGGCAAGAGCTGAAACAGTTCAATGCCAATGTACTGGTGGCAGAAGATAATATCACCAATCAGCAGGTGGCCATAGGAGTGTTACGTAAACTCGGCTGTACGGTGGATCTGGTCATGAATGGAGAGGAAGCCGTACGCTCTTTTGAGAGCAGGCCCTTTGATATTGTCTTTATGGACTGCCAGATGCCGCGTATGGATGGATATGAGGCAACTGCTGCAATCCGGCTTCTTGAGGATGTTTCCGATGGGACTGAGCGCACACCCATCATCGCCCTGACTGCCAATGCCCTCACCGGGGACAGGGATAAGTGTGTTGCCGCCGGTATGGATGATTATGTGAGTAAACCTTTTAGGATAGGACAAATTGAAAAGGTACTCAGTAGATGGTTATCAAAAGAGACATGGCAAAATGAATCCCCTCCAACAGGAGAAGAAGTCTCGCCTACAATATCCACTGACCTAGTAGAAGAAAATTCCCTGGACACCAAAGCTCTGGAAGGTATTCGGGCCCTGCAGAGCGAAGGTGAGCCGGATATTCTCACCCGTATCATCACCCTCTACTTGAGCGATACTCCCAAACAGCTGGACAAATTATATAAGGCCATACACAGTGAGGATGCAGGGGAGGTCCGCTCCCTTGCCCACAGTTTGAAGTCCAGTTCTGCCAACATCGGAGCCCTTTCCCTGTCCGTCTTATTCAAGGAAATCGAGCATAAAGGCCACAGCAACTCCCTTCAGGGAAGCATGGAACTCTTCGTAGCGGCCCAGAAGCAATACCAGAAAATTGTTGAGCCACTGCGTTCCGAAATGGTGATACTATGAGTGACAGGAGGGAACTCCAGCCCCCTCTTGTTCAGATCGTTGATGACGATTTTCCCACCCGTCTGCTGATGCGGGCGAGTCTTGAGAAAGCCGGATTCAGAGTAGCTGAGGCAGAGGATGGCCTAGCAGCCATAGCTGTATTTGAAGATCTGCAGCCGGATATCATCCTCCTTGACGTCATGATGCCGAAGTTAGATGGTTTTGAAACCTGTCTGGCCATTCGCAAGCTTCCAGGCGGGAAACACACCCCAATACTTATGGTCACGGGTCTTGACGATCTTGAGTCGATTGACCGTTCTTTTGAGTCAGGAGCTACTGACTTTATCAGCAAACCGATAAACTGGCCAGTATTGAGCTATCGAGTCAAATATATGCTGCGGGCCAGTGAAGCCTTTTTTGATGTTGTCGATCAACGGAGACAGATCCAGCACCTGGCCTTTTTCGATCACCTCACCGGCCTGGCCAATCGGACCATGTTCAAAGACTCCCTGAAGATAGCTCTTGCCGAAAAGGCTGGTGAAGAGAGCCAGCTGGCTGTGCTCTTCCTGGACCTGGATCGTTTCAAGGTGATCAACGATACCCTTGGTCACCATATCGGAGACATCCTGTTGAAAAACGTCGCAGAGAGAATCTCCAGCTCTATACGTAATTCAGATATTTTCAGCCGTCTCAAAAGAGACGAAACAAGAAATTATATCTCACGACTAGGAGGGGATGAATTTACCATTATGCTTCCCCATATCAACAAACCTGAGGATGCCAGCAAGGTTGCACAGCGAATCAACCACTCTCTGGCCCAGCCTTTTGAAATAGAAGGGAACGAACTCTATATTTCAGCCAGTATCGGGATCTCGATTTTTCCGCTCGATGGAAACGATGCTGAAGTGTTGATGAAGAACGCCGACCTTGCCATGTATCATGCCAAGGAAAAGGGGAAAAATGGATTTCAGTTCTATAAAAAGTCCCTCAATATTAAAGCGAAAAAACGTCTTGATCTGGAAACTGATATCCGTAAGGCGGTTACAAACGAAGAATTTGAACTCTGGTATCAGCCACAGGTCGATATGACCAATGGTCAAATTGTCGGGTGCGAGAGCCTTACACGCTGGCACCACCCTATACGGGGAACTGTTTCCCCCATAGAATTTATCCCTTCCATCGAAGAGCTCGGCCTGATTGTTCCTTTCACGGATTGGCTTATCCTTCACGCAGCCAGGCAGCAGCAGATCTGGCGCAGAGCCGGACTTCCTCCGATTCGGGTGGCGATCAACATCTCCAGCAAGCAGTTTTTGGAGCAGGAACTCCCTACAAAACTGCGACGGGCCATGGATAGCAGTAATCTTCCGTCTCACTGTTTTGAGGTAGAAATAACCGAAAGCGTGATGGCCGAAAACCCTAAAAAAACTGCTGCTATTCTAGGGGATCTCAAGAAGATGGGTATGAGTATCTCTGTGGATGACTTTGGCACCGGCTACTCATCCCTGCTCTATCTGAAAAACTTTCCCATCAACTCCATTAAAATTGATCGCTTCTTTGTCAAGGACATCCTCAATAGCCGGCAGGATACAGCCATCGTCAATGCAATTATTGTTATGGCCAAAAGCCTGAAGATGACGACCATTGCAGAGGGGATTGAGACCCGCGAACAGTTCAGGATTCTTCGCGAGATGGGGTGTGATATCGGCCAGGGATATTTTTTCAGCCCACCAATTCCTGAAGATGCTTTGGCAAAACTCCTGCAGGAGAATGTATCCTTAGTCAATAGGTGATAAAGATGTGGGCTGCTCCGGAAAAACCATGGGAGAAGCTTGTAGGACAGATATTTCTTGGAAGCGATGATTTTACTTCAGGAATGCAGAAGGTGTTATCTGGGAAACAACAAATCAAAGAAATCCCCAAGACCCAACGATATTTAGATCGTCCGCTTTGAACAGATTTTTTTGCATCGCAAGTCCCAAAAAACACACGGAAACAAAACAATCTGTCCTTATCAGCCTATTTTTCATATGGCTATTCGATGAAAGAGATTGGATATTGTTTAGAGATTTATTACAGTACTGCGAGTCGGATTTTATAGAAAAGTGAATAATACTATTGTATTTCAAAATCCGCCCCCTAGGTAGTTAGTTAGATAATTAAAAAAGCCCCCTTCAAGTCCGAGTATCCTCATGACAACAACACTTTACTGGCACGATTATGAAACATGGGGTGCTGACCCCAGAAGAGACCGTCCTGCACAGTTCGCAGGAATCCGGACCGATATCAATTTAAATCCCATTGGGAAACCCATGTCCTGTTATTGCAAACCGGCGCTCGACATACTCCCCCAGCCAGAGGCCTGTCTTATCACGGGGATAACGCCCCAGGCAGCAATGGAAGAAGGACTCTGCGAAGCCGAATTTATGACTGAAATCCATCGGGAACTTATGCAACCCGGTACCTGCGGAGTAGGCTATAACAGTATTCGGTTTGATGACGAATTCACTCGTTACGGATTGTATCGCAATTTTTTTGATCCCTACGCACGGGAATGGCGAAACGGTAATTCTCGCTGGGATATCATTGATATGCTGCGTCTTACCCATGCCCTGCGCCCGGATGGAATCAACTGGCCAACAAGGGATGATGGCACCACAAGTTTCAAGCTCGAAGATTTAACAAAGGCAAATGGTATCGCCCATAAAGGAGCCCATGATGCTCTCTCCGATGTCTATGCCACCATTGACTTGGCACGTCTTGTCCGCGACCGCCATCCTAAATTGTATAACTACCTTTTTGATATGCGTGACAAACGCAAGGTGGGAAACAGTATAAATCTGCGGGAGCAACCGGTTGTTCTCCATGTTTCCTCCATGTATCCCCCCAAACAGGGTTGCATCTCCCCGGTAATCCCACTCGCTGCTCACCCAGGCAATAAAAACGGTATTATTGTTTATGATTTACGCCACGATCCCGAGCCGCTGCTTACGCTTTCAGTGGAAGAGATTCAAAACAGATTATTTGTCCGAAGCAAGGATTTACCCGAGGGAGTAGAACGCATCCCGCTTAAAACCATCCACCTCAACAAATGTCCGGTGGTAGTTCCGATGAATACCCTTACCCCGGAGGCAGCGGAGCGCTGGAGTATCAATCTGAAAAAGGTAGACACATATGCTGAACAGCTCAGAGGAAAAATAGACGTAAGCCAGAAGCTGCAGCAGGTACACGAAAAACAGGATTTTGCTCCCATAACTGATCCCGATCAGAACCTCTATGGGGGTGGTTTTTTCTCCGACGGAGACCGATCGCTGATGGATAATATCCACGACATGTCTGTTGAGGATCTGGCAAAGACCCGCATCAATTTTGATGATCCGCGCCTGCCTGAGATGCTGTTTCGGTTCCGTGCCAGAAACTGGCCCCATTCTCTGTCACAGGAAGAACGGGTGCGTTGGAATGACTTCCGCAGCAACCGTATTACTAATCCCGATGCTGATTGCGGCATAACTCTTTCCGAGTACCGCCAACAGCTGGCGAAGATGGTGATACAACCGGAGAGAACCGAAGAAGATCGAAAAATTCTTTCCGCTCTTGCAGACTGGCCGACGGTACTTGATCTCCCATAGAAAAAGCAAATCAGTTACCGTATTGAGAGTCTCCACACCCGCGTACAATCAGTATTGTTGTTCAACGTTGAAATAAATGGAATACTATTCGACTAAACAGCTCTGTGAAAAGAATGACATAAGGCGGGTTTTCAAACCGATGGTTTGTAAAATTGGGCTCATTCATCACATGTCGCCAAGTAATGTATAGATGACCTGCTGCCCCTTCCCCTTCATCTCAATACTGTGTCCATTGCTAAAACGAAATGTATCTTTCAGCAATTCATAGCTAGCACTTGATACATTTATCTCCATGGGTTGCGCCGACTTTTCCATTCTGGCCGAAATATTCACAGTATCTCCAAATATATCATACAGATACTTCTCAGTCCCGACCACCCCCCCGACCACAGGACCACTATTGATCCCGATTCGAACCTGCCAGGATAGTCTGGCTGTCTGATTTCTCTTATGGAGAAAATCTATCATTTTCATTGCCGCCCGGCCAACGTGAACAGCATGATCTAAATCATCCATGGGAACGCCACTGACAAAGAGATACGCGTCTCCAATGGTCTTCATACGTTCACAATTACAATCATGGGTTATCTCATCAAAAACTGTGAAAATCTCATTCAGCTCATGGATAAGCACCTCTGGAGCAAGCTTGGATGAGGCAGCGGTAAACCCCACAATATCGGTAAAACACACCGTCGTTTCTGGAAAGAGTTGCGGGACACATGTGCCCGTGGAGAGCAGTTCTTGCACAATGGGTTCCGGAAGGACATGACAGAGCAAACGTTCCGACTTCTGCTTCTCGGCAATCAATTGCTGATTTTTTTCCTCAAGTTTCTGCTGCAGATGATGAATTCGAAGATGAGTGCGTACCCTTAACAACACTTCTGACGGTTGAAAAGGTTTGGTAATATAATCAATTCCTCCCACCTCAAACCCTTCAATTTTATCCCTTGGAGAATCGAGAGTGGATATAAAAATAACAGGAATGTGCATTGTGCGCGCATTACTCTTCAGCCACCTGCACACATCGTAACCATCAATTCCAGGCATGATAATATCGAGTAAAATCAAATCCGGCAAAGATTCCCGAACAGATTTAATTCCAAGCTCCCCGCTATCAGCGGTCAGCACAGAGTAATTTTTCTTTACAAGAAGTCTGACCAGGAGTTTCTGGAAAACCGGAGAATCCTCGACTATTAGTATGGTTGGTGGCATAGACATTCTTTCAAAGAGTTCATAGTGATACAAATAGTGTTCATTCCTTCGATAACACAGGGTATAACAATCATTTCCCCATCAGCAATAAGAATATCAGGGAAATACAATAAATACTACCATTAGCAGAAAAGCTTCCTTCCTTTTTCCTTTCCTGTAAGAGCACCTATTTATAAGGTGACGGACTAAATCTCCAAAAGTCCTAGTATAACTAAATCTCTACAAATCAAGTAACGGAATAGTATCATTCTTCGTCCCAAAAAGAAAAATGAACTTGGCTCGAATGTAAATACATGATTTAATAGTTTAGAAACTTGAACTTATCAGGAATTGTTATTATTTCTAAGAATTACTAAAACCCTATGAAACTGCTCCTGCTTCAAATCCTCTTTTTTGTAAACAATAAAAAAGCCAAGAAAAATGTTTTTCTTCTGGCTCGCTTTCTCTTTTTCCTTATTTTTATTGTCTGTCTGTACAGTATCTCTTTCCACATTATCATGTTGTATGAGGGGAGAATTTTCAGTTGGATCACAGGTTTTTACTGGACATTGACGGTCATGTCCACCCTCGGTTTTGGAGATATCACCTTCTCAACGGATCTTGGGCTGCTCTTCACTCTGCTTGTTCTGATATCAGGGGTGATTCTTCTGCTTATCATGCTGCCGTTCGCCTTTATTCAATTTTTCTGGGCTCCCTGGCTTGAGGCTCAAAATGAAACACGCATCCCCCGCTCTCTCCCGGAAGCAACAAAAGAGCATGTAATCATTCCCACCTATGATGCACTGACTAGAAACCTTGTAGAAAAACTGAAAAAACACCTCTATGACTACTATTTTATCTCTGGCGATCAGCAGACCGCCCATGAGATACAGGACAATGGCTACAATATTATTTTTGGAGAAATCGATGACCCGGAAACCTATAAAAGAATAAATGCAGACCAGGCAGCCCTCGTCGTCACTACTGCCGATGACCTGCTGAATACCAATATTTCGTTTACGGTAAGAGAAATTAGCAGTAAAGTCCCCATAGCGTGCAGTGCCGACAAAGAACATTCTCTCGATATTCTAAATTTTTCCGGCAACAATCATGTGTTTCAATTTATGAATATGCTTGGTGTGAACATGGCCGAGAAATCCATGCCCGTTACCGGTACCCATATTATTGGTCGCTTCGAGGAGTTACGAGTTGGAGAGATACCCGTTCGTGACACAGCCCTAGTGGGTAAAACCCTAGCCGAGTCCCGGCTCAGAAACATTCTTGGAATAACGGTTATTGGAATACTTGAAAAAGGAAAAATCCTTCAACCTGAGCCGCAGGCAAAACTCGCCATCACCAATATCCTGATCATCGCAGGTAACCAACAGGAGCTTGAACAAGCAGGAGAATATCTGGTCCAGCCCCCCTCCCGGCCACTCTCCGAACCGACCGTACTTATCCTCGGCGGTGGCAGAGTTGGTGAAGCAGCAGCCCACTATTTAAAGGAAAAGAAAGTCCCCTATATGATAATTGAAAAGCGCCAGAATATTGGAACAGACCACAAACATCATATTCATGGAGATGCCGCCGATATAAAGACCCTGAAAGAGGCTGGAATAGATAAAGCAACATCCGTAATAATCACCACCCATAATGATGCCATGAACATCTACCTTTCATTTTACTGCCGACAACTCCGACCGGACATTCAAATTATCAGCAGAGCAAAGGAAGAGCGAACGGTGTCAAAACTCTTTCGGGCCGGTGCGGATCTTGTCGACTCTTCTGCATCCATGGGAGCAACGGCCATTATGAATATCCTCCATCCCTCCGACACTTCATTTTTCTCAGATGCATTGAATGTTTTTCTGGTATCCACCCCTGAAGCCTTTATTGGAAAAGCACTCACCGAACTGCAGATGCGGGAGAAAACAAACTGCAGCCTTCTTGCTGTTAAAAACGATGGCGAGTTTCTGACAAATCCTGACCCCACCACAATCTTTTATGACAGCCATGAGCTGATCCTTGCGGGCTCGGTGGAGGCGGAGGAAAAATTCCGTCAGGAATACTTGGAATAATCAGCTAAAAATTATTTATGTCAACCAGCGAAGAAGAAGAAAAAAAAGAGTTAAAACTTTATAATATAAAGAAAAAACTCTCACTTTATTTCCCGGAAGATGCCTACTCTTTCACAAAGCAGGCCATTGAAGATGGTGTTGCATCTGGAGAGTTTATGACCAAGTCCTCTGACATACTTCCCTATATTCAAACGGCTCTTCTTGATGATAAGATCCTTGAGGTGGAGCTCGATGGTATGACCAGAATCTACTTCAGTAGGATGAATGATGATATCCCCGATCCGGAAGAAGTGGAGAATGAAGAGGGTGAACTGGTACTAAAGCAGCCGGACTACACCACCGGTGACTACCTAAAATTAATGAACCATATCATCTGTCTGCCTCTCGAACCAGGGATGGGCAACCTCCATATACGTAGTTCCCATAGAGTGATGATTCGTTTTTTCACTTCCACCAGCGCTATTGAACTGGGTACATTTTATCAAGATTTAGCACTGGTTCAGGATATCCCTGTGCTCCGTCTCTCCTTTCCTGTGATCGGACGACAGGTTCGGGGAGCAAGAGCTTTTCGAGCAAAAGTCCCTGCACAAATGAATTTCACACTTGTTATTAAAGGAAAAAGGAAACGTCGCCCGAATATCAAGACAACACCCATTGATATCAGCAGTGCCGGAATGTCATTTGAAATTCAGAAAGAGGAACAGAGCTTATTTAAAGAAGATGAGGTGTGTAATGTACGCTTTTTTCTCGATGGAGATATGCATATAAAGGTAAATGCAACTGTTCGTCATATCTCCAAAATACGGAACAAAAAAGGTATCCAATATTGCTGTGGCATCCAGTTTGATCTTTCTACCCGTTCACTTGCAGCTTCCATCGAAGCGATTGTGGCAACGGTACAGCGTGCTCACTTAAAAGAACTCTCGGACAAGTCAGAAGAAAGCGGTATTAACCTAGTTCGTTGATCTGAAATCAGGGAGCCAATCGCTCCACATCCCACCCACCTTCCAAGCGCTGATAAAGAAAACGATCATGAAGACGATTCTCCCGCCCTTGCCAAAATTCAACCGAGGACGGGGCAACCCGATACCCGCCCCAAAAGGACGGCAGGGGCACATCACCTCTTGAAAATTTATTTTTCATTTCCTGAAACTTCTGCATCAAAAGTGTACGGGATGTAATCACACTGGACTGATTGGACACCCAGGCGGCAATCTGTGAATCACGTGGCCTGGTCAAAAAATATCTGGCCGATTCCGCGCTTGTGATAGGAGTAGCAGTACCGGCAATACTGATCTGGCGTTCCAGTTCAAGCCAGACGAAGTGAAGATTCACTTTCGGATTTCCTTTCATTTCCAGTGACTTACGGCTATCTTTATTTGTAAAAAAAACGAACCCATCTTCATCGTAATATTTTAATAAAACCGTACGTTGACTTGGCTGACCATCACTGCTTACCGTGGAGAGTATCATGGCGTTGGGATCAGGAATATCCGTATCTTTTGCCTGATTAAACCAGAGATTGAACTGCTCAACGGGAGTGCCAAGTAAATCACTATGCGCAAGCCCACCCTTCAAATATTCATGACGAAAATTACTTATATCCACTTTTTTATGTCCTGTTACCGTATTGTTCAAAGCTTACCTGATCGCGTAAAAGTGAAGAATCGGGATGCCCCACACTCTTTTTTGCAGGATAGCCAATAGCGATAATTGCTTCCACCACCATTCCCTCTTTTAAACCGAGCGTCTCAGCGACATAACTCTCTGCACTTTTCTTATCATCATGTTCACGAAGGCGTATCTGTATCCAGCAGCTACCAAGCCCGAGATCAGTGGCTGCAAGATGCAGCAGCATTGATGCAATAGAGCAATCCTCCACCCACACATCACACTTCTCAGGATCGGCACAAACAGCAATGGCCAGGGGAGCATTTTTCATAAAAGCAGCTCCATGCGGCTTTGCCTGTGACAATGCTGTGATGGTTTCTTTATCCTGCACCACTACAAATTCCCATGGATACAAACTTCTCGACGAAGGGGCGCGTAGCATGGATTCAACCAGCAGATTAATCTTATCCTGTTCGACAATTTTATCCTGAAATTGCCGTACTGATCTGCGTTTTCTTAATAAATCAATAAACATATTCTTCTCAGTGTGAGTTTTTCAACAGGGTATCAACCCTGCTCCATTGCGGATAGAGCCTGTCCATATGAGCATAAAACTTGCTATTATGATCACGTTCCAGCAGGTGCACCAGCTCATGAACAACAATCATTTCGAGACACTCCTCGGGTTTCCTTGCAAGCTCAAGATTCAGCCAGAGCCGACGTGCTCTGATATTACACGTCCCCCAGCGGGTTTTCATCTTCTTTATTCGAAATTCCTTTACCCGTTGTCCCACTCTTGGCTCCCAGATTGCCAGCAGGGCCGGAATACGACTCTTCAGCTCATCTCTATACCATTTATCCAGCAGGCGCAATCTTGACTCAGCACTGCTTCCTGAACGAACGTGGAGAGTAATTCCAAGCAGAGGATCAAAGATGACATGATGGCGAGGGGAGCTTTCAATAACCGTCAGTGGATACTCTTCTCCGAAAAAAGAGTGCTTTTCGCCACCAACAGCCTCAAGAGGTGGAACAACAGGACGAGACAGGAAATGGTCACGTTGCGCTGAAATCCAGGACAAGCGATTAAGAACTGCGCGACGCACCCGTTGTGCAGAAGTGCCGTGCGGAACAGATATTCGCACCCGTCCATCTGGAGCATACACTGCCAGATTAATATTTTTAACGGATTTGCGCCACACCTCCACCGGGATATCAGCAATCATTATATGTTCTTTTTTTACCGCTGCTCTTCCCACCTTCTTGAGTTTCCCAAATAGCATATGGTTAGCAGCAGGGGCCCTCAATCCCAAGTATTTCATTGATGATCCCCCGTACGCAGCCTTCCCCTGCTTCCACGCTTATTGCACCGCTTGGACAGTTCCGCATGCAGGCACCACATTCCATACAGAGATTACGAAATGCCATCACCGCTTTTCCAGCCTCCATTCGAAAAACGGCGTGAGGACAGACCACGGTACACATGGTGCATCCGATACATTTTTCCTGGTCACATTCAAGGGTGACCACATCTTCTAAGTAGCGAAATTCAGCCATTTTCTTTATTTTCCTATCCAAGCCACAGTGATGTTCCCCAAAGACCAAGGCCTGCAAGCAGACCGAGGAGCTGCAGCGGCATTGCTCGAAGCATTTCCTTCCGCACACCGTTCAGTGAGGTGTATGTTGAGGAACCGGTAAAGGCCATCCCAAACCAGGAGGCGATTGAGATGCCAATCAAAGGCCATGAAATCTTAGCAAACATGGAATAATCTGCGCTGAAGCCGCCGCAAAGGGTAAAGAACAGGAGAAGAAGAAAAAGACCGCTTAATCCTCCTTTAACGCTGAAGGCGCGCCCCGGTATCCAGGGCAGAAGCAGCGGGGTCACGATGGTACCGGCAACTATCCCTGCCAGAACAGCAAACACGGGGGGGAGTGCATGGTGGAAGATGGCCTGCAGAAATGTTCCATCTCTTGCAAAACCTGCAATCAGGAGCAGAAGACAGATAAGAGGAAGCCCCTGTTTTAAGGCGAGCATAACATCGACAGGAATCAGAACCAGACGCTCAATCAATGGAAAATCCTTGATTCGCATTTCAGGAGTTGCCCGACACTTATTCTCAAGATAGGCTGGTAGATCAGCAAGCATGACGGGACCGTAGTGCACGGAAAAACCAGAATATTTTTTCACTTCAAAAGCTGCAACACCGGTGGCTCCAAGTTGCGGTACGATCAGGCGACGATGACTCACCACCTTCTGCAGCCGAGATGCCTGAATACGATCGACTAGTTCCTCGGTACCAAATGTTCCCTCGCCCGCGGCACACCAGACATTAATGCCAAGAGTGTCGAGTACCAGTATCCACCCATCAGACTGAGTCAGGGTCTTACGCAGCAGATCAAAACTCATCTTATAATTCGCCGAAACAAATACAGGACTTGTGCTATCTGGAGTGCCAATAGCATAGAGTCCAGGCTCCACCATAAATCTATCCCGACCGATATTCCAGCGCACCAGATAATGGCCACGCATATCCTGCCAGAACAACTCGCCTCCAACTAGGGGAATCGCACCGACCGGACTCTCGATCGTGCCCAGCACAAAGGACTGCTCCGTCGAGGGAAGTCGGAACTCTCCTGCGCCCTGCGGCACAGGTTTTGCCATTGGCAAAGAGATTAGGGGCTGGCCAGATTCCATAATCAATCCGTCAAACGGAAGCTATCCCATTCCCTGACTGGCGAGCAACATATGTCCTTTTTCCGCCTCGGCCAGTGTAACAAAGGATGCTTCAAGCTTTGTCCCTTGAAGACGCTGTGCCACGGATCGATACAGATCATAGGCAGCATGTTCTATTTCAAGCACAATCTCAAGCAGACGAGCTTCAAAGTTATCTTCAATTTTATGGAGTTGTGCAAGATGCTCTTCAATCGGCTTGCCACCTTCCACAATATCTCCAGGCAGAGAACCATACAACTCATCAAACGAAGCCACATTCTCGTCGTGCTTTTTCAGCATGGAATAGATCAAACGTGCATGTCCCGTCTCCGCCTGGCCAAGTATCCTAATGGTCTTGCGATAGGGAACGTCTCCAATTTCGTCGAGTACTGCTTTATAAAATTTTTCGGCACCCCGTTCCAGATTCATAGCCGTTATAAAAAGCTGGGAGAGATCTGCATTAAAATCAAAAACCTGTAATACGGGATAATCGGGAACGGTTTTATCGGTAAAGGCGATAATACCACCCTCGAGATTATAAATTTTCCGTTCAAAAAAGGGAACCGAGGTCGCAAACAGAGAGGCAGTACGTGAACGTTTGCCACTATGACAATAAAAAATAATATCCTTATCGGCTGGAAGCTCTGTCAGACGGGCATTGATCTCCGCAAGTGGCAGAAGTACACAGCCTGGAATATGTTCTTCTTCATACTCCTCAGGAAATCGCACATCAACCACAAGATATTCGCTTTCAGCATTTTCTTTGCGAAATTTACGGAACGCTTCCATATCCATTTCATAGTATTCATCGAGCTGCATAGTTCTATTGCCTCCTCAAGCCATTGTTCAACAGATAATCCTTACTCCAAGACAGTAGCCCTATTCACCAAGATACGCCTTTACGATACTTTCATCGCTGCGCAACATCTCAGCATCACCTTTAATTACAATTTCTCCGGTCTCAAGTACATAGCCATGATTTGCAAGCTGCAGAGCAACCCGAGCATTTTGTTCCACCAGCAGGATGGTCACGCCTTCCCTGTTCAGACGCAAAATAATACGCATGATCTCCTTCACCAGAAAAGGTGCAAGCCCCATGGATGGTTCATCGAGCAGCAGCAGCTCTGGCTTTGTCATCATTGCCCGCCCCATGGCAAGCATCTGCTGTTCACCACCGGACAGCATTGCGGAATCCCGGTTTCGTCGATCATACAAAACAGGAAATATTTCAAATACATGATCCATCCGCCTTTGACGTTCCGTATCGTCTCGCAGGGTAAAGGAACCAAGTTCCAGATTCTCCCGGATACTCATCCCTTTAAAGATTCTTCGTCCTTCCGGTACATGGATAAGACCCATTTCAACAATCTCATGGGGCTGCTTGGCCGTTATCTCTTCACCCATAAAGGTAATTGTTCCGGCAGAAGCACGGTTCAACCCGGATATGGTTCGAAGAGTGGTGCTTTTTCCAGCACCATTTGCTCCGAGCAGGGTGACAATTTCGCCTTTTTTCACCGTACAGGAGATGCTGCGAAGCGCATGGATCTTCCCGTAATAGGTTTCCACATTTTGCAGTTCAAGAATTGTATTGTCTTCACTCATCGTTACAACTCCTCATCTTCACTGCCGAGATAGGCCTCGATAACCTTTGGATTATTCTGCACCTCTTCAGCGTTTCCTTCGGCAATTTTTTTACCGTAATCAATGACTGTGATCTTTTCAGAAACCTGCATAACAAGTCCCATATCATGTTCGATCAGAAAAATGGTAATTCCAAGCGTATTGCGAATATGAAGGATCAGCTCTATCAGCTCCTGTTTCTCATCATGATTCAATCCGGCTGCGGGCTCATCGAGCAGCAATAACTTTGGTTTAGTGGCAAGAGCTCTTGCCCACTCAACACGGCGTTGATCGCCATAGGGAAGGGTACCAGCGTACTGATCTTTCTTATCCAGCAATCCTACAAAAGAAAGGCATTCCTCACTGAACTGTCTGATCAACTCCTCTTCATTGCGTTGAGACTGGGTGTGGAATACCGCTCCGATTGCCCCGCAGGATGTACGACAGTGCATCCCCGACATAACATTTTCGAGCACGGTCATGGATTTAAAGAGACGCAGATTCTGAAAGGTACGAGCCATTCCGGACTGAGTGATTTTATGGGGTTTGAGACGGAGAATGGAATGATTGTTAAAACTAATCTGCCCCGAATCCGGCCTGTAGAAACCGGTCAGACAGTTAAACACCGATGTTTTTCCGGCACCATTTGGCCCTATCAGGCTGGCAATGGTGCCTTCTTCAACGCTAAAATCAAGTTTGCGAATAACCTCAAGGCCAGCAAAGCTTAAAACAAGTTTTTCTACTTCAAGAAGTGTCATCAGTAAGCCCTCACGATTTACCACGAGGCCAGATTCCTTCAGGCCTGTAGAGCATAATAATCAGCATAACAATGCCAAATACCAGCATACGCATGGAACCAAGATCACGAAAAACTTCGGGGAACAGAACAAGGGCAAAAGCACCGACAATCACGCCTGGAATTTTCCCCATACCGCCAAGCACCACCCCAAGCAGGATCAGTACCGATTGAGAAAAGGTGAATGTTTCAGGAGAAATGGCAGTCATCTTCACTGCAAAAAAGGCTCCCGCCACCCCGCCGAACATCGCTCCGATCACATAGGCGTAGAGTTTCACGCCAACACGATTAATGCCCATGGCCTCCGCCGCATCCTCATCTTCCCGCACATATTGCCAGGCACGGCCCAGACGTGAATTCTGTAATCGAAAGCTCACAAAACAGGCAAGGACAGCAAGAAACAGGAATACATAATAAAAATGGATGCCCTGGTTCAATTCGATACCGAAAAAGAAGGGACGTTCGATCCCAATCAGGCCCGATGCCCCCCCGGTAATCTCCAGGTTTCTGGCAACAATTCGGACAATTTCACCGAATCCAAGAGTTACAATAGCCAGATAATCACTGCGCAGACGCAGGGTTGGGCCACCAATAATAAGACCTGCCACCATGGAACAGAATACAGCTGCCGGAATAGTGAGCCAGAAATTAATGCCAAACTGAGAGGTCAGGATACCGGTGGTATAGGCGCCCACTGCAAAGAAGGCGGCATAGCCAAGGTCAAGCAACCCCGCGTAGCCAACCACAATATTGAGGCCGAGACAGAGGATGGTGTAAAACCAGGCATTGGTCAGCACCTCCAGCATATAGTTGTTGGCAATAAGTGGAAAGAACATGGCCATTGCTGCCAACACTAACAGCACAATAAGCCGGTTATGCTGATGCTGAAGCCAGTTTAGGACACCTGTAACCATGGAAGTATCAGAAGATGGTCTCATATTCACATCCTCTCAATCTCGGTTTTCCCGAGTATGCCAGTCGGTTTTAAAATAAGAAGCAAAATCAGCAGACCAAAGGAAAAGACATCCTTCCATTCCGAACCAATAAAGGGAATCTGGGTTCCAAATGCCTCGAGCAACCCAAGAAGTAACCCGCCAAGCATGGCACCAGGAATCGAACCAATGCCGCCAATGACCGCGGCAGTAAAGGCCTTCAGTCCAATCACAAAGCCCATGGAAAAATGAAGAGAGCCATAATAGACACCAGCCATAACACCGGCGGCCCCTGCAAGTGAAGAGCCAATAAAAAAAGTAAGAGCGATGATTTTATTGACGTTGATCCCCATCAGTTTACACGCATCCTGATCAATGGCTATGGCCCGCATTGCCTTGCCGTACAGCGTTTTATTGACAAAGAGAGTGAGGGTCACCATCAGCAGAGTGGCAGAAACAACAAGTGCCAGCTGAGTATAGGAGATAAAAACATTCCCAAAATCCAGGCCGTCAAAACTAAGGTCGGTATTAAAGGCCATATATTCACCATCGGTGATGGCCATCACTCCGTTGGAAAGAATCATGGAGACAGCGAGTGCGGTAATCAAAATAGAGAGGCGTGGAGCTGTCAGCATTGGCCGATAGGCGACTCGCTGAATAATAACCCCCAGCAACCCAACCGCCAGCATACTGAGCACCATGGAACACATAATTGCCCCCCAGCTCTCACCAAGCAATCCACTTATGGCAGATAAAATCAGAAAACCGACAAAGCCGCCCACCATATAGAGATCACCGTGGGCAAAGTTAAGCAGTTTAATAATGCCGTATACCATGGTGTAGCCAAGGGCGACCATAGCATAGAACGATCCCATGATCAGACCGTTGGCAAGTTGCTGCAAAATAATATCAAGAGTTGACATAAAAATAGCATCCGATGGATTGAGTAGGTCGTAGTGCTTTAGGCATGTTTAAGAGAAATTCACATTTCGGTGCTAACATTAACCATACCGCTGCAAAAGTGTCAAAGTTCTTACGGAGAATTGTACGATATTTTAATATCCTGATTCCTTGTATCAACAGCTTACTTCAGTCAGCTAGAGAGCAAAAAAAACATTTGACGATGGTACCCACTCGTTACCAACTCAAAAATAAAAAAAGACAGAAATGGCCGACCCTCCCTGTCCTATATTCGCTGCGATAATATACAGATAGCTCTTTTTAAATTCGAAAAGAATTTCCAGATTTAATTCAGGATTCAGGTCAAATACAACGATAGCAAGAGGGGAATATGATTCAAGAGATATAAGCAAAAAAAAATCGAGTTCCCACAATTTGTGGAAACTCGATTTGAGGTATCAAATATGACGTATTAAGAATTATTTATTCAATGCCCATTTTCCACCCTTGGCAACAAGTACAACAAAGTTACTTTTTGCCAGAGTATTTTTATCGGTAAAGGAGACAGCACCGGTGATACCGTTAAACGTGCTCGTCTCTTTTAAGGCCTTCACGATGGCAGCCTTATCGGTGGAGCCAGCTCGGGTGATAGCATCGGCCATCAGTTTCATACCATCATATGCAAGAGGTCCGTACGCATCGGGAGCCTGGTTGTAGTTCGCCTTATAGCTTGCAGTGAATGCTTTAGCTGCGGGCAGATAATCGGCGGTGGGGTTGGAGAAGCAGAAGACACCTTCTGAAGCTTTTCCGGCAATTTCAAGAAGTTTTGGAGAGTTGGAACCATCGCCAACGGCAATCAGCTTACGAAATCCTGCCTGACGGAGTTGTTTAATAAGGAGAGCACCATCGGAATAGTAGGCGGTCCAGAAAACAGCATCGGGAGCCTTGGATTTAATTTTGGTAACCAGTGAGGATTGATCCTGCTCACCTTTGTTTACAACTTCATAGGCAACAACTTCAAGGCCCATGGCTGTCCATTTTTCTTTGGTCAGTTTAGCAAGATCCTCGGAGTATCCATCACCCTGATGAACGATGGCCAGTTTTTTAACCCCTTTGGCCTGAAACAGATTTACAGCGGTGTTCACCTGATCAAAACCGGTGGAGTTGATCTGAAAGGAAGTTCCAGGATTGGCATCGATCAGTTTGGTGGAGTTTGCTGCTGCCACAACAAAAGGAGTTCCAGCATCACCATAAATTTTAAGAGTTGGAAGCGTTGCACCGGAACAGTAACCGCCAACAACACCAACAACGTCGCTTGATACCAGTTTTGAAGCAGCAGAGGTTGCCATCTGAGGATCACAACCATCATCACCGGTAATTGTCACGATATTCATACCAAGCACACCACCTGCCTTATTAATCTCTTCGGCGGCAAGCTTAATGGAGTTTTCCATATCTTTTCCTGCGGTGGCCTCGGAACCGGTGGTGGGCACCATGATTCCAATCTTCAAATCCGCAGCATTCGCCTGGCTCAACATAAGCATTCCGGCAAGGGTCGCGCCCACAAGAGCAGTCATCTTCTTTGTTTGCATTGTTTTCTCCAACTTTTGGTTATTCCGTTTTTTACAACGGAGTTTAACTTCACAGGAACCTCCTAACTTCCTTACGTAGCAAGGAATCACGTATTCCTGAAGAGTCTATTCACACTCTCGATCCATCGTTTTCTGTGAATAACAGAATTACTCTACTAGAGTAAATTCATCGAGTAAGGTAAAGGTGAATCGACACAGGAGAAAAGAAAATCATCATTCATACCGATTTAATTGTACAGAATAGCAATGTGCCACTAAAATAGAAGAAACGGTTCAAGCAGGATATCCTATATCGCCCCTATACAGGAGGGAATATGCAAGCAGCAGACGAAACCCGGACCCGAGAACAGGCAATCCAACTCGCACGATCGTGGCAAAATAGAGCCAATGAGCTTCTGACCTCCGAAGAAGAAAAGATACAGCAGCAGATGACCGGACTGCTAAACAATCCTGCCGACAAAATTCTCCTGACTAAAATTATTGATCAAAGTTTCCGCCCCGGTGATCCCGAACGAGTAGCCCAGCAGATTGCACACTTACTCGAAGAATATGGTCTCCCCCATTTCTTTGGAGATGTTGAAAAATTATTGATCCAGATGTTTGTCGGTATCGGAAAACACTTTCCCAGCTTTGCCGTCCCGAAAATGATCGAACAGATGCGCAGCAGCAGTAGCCGTGCCATTATTCCCGGTGAACAAAAGGCCCTGCGTGCTCACCTTCAACGCCGCCGTGAACAGAACATCCGGATGAATATCAATCACCTCGGGGAAGCAGTGCTTGGAGAAGAGCAGGCTGCAACCCGGATGGAAAGCTATCTCCGAGATATGAAAGATCCGAACATTGAATATATTTCTATTAAGATATCTACTCTCTACTCTCAGATCAGTTCACTTGCCTTCGAACAGACCGTGACCACACTCGGCAAACGGCTGAGCAAAATCTATGCGGGGGCAAAGTCCAACTATTTTATTAAAAATGACGGGAGTAAAGTCCCTAAATTTGTCAATCTGGATATGGAGGAATATCGCGATCTTGAAATCACCCTGAAACTTTTTATGACCACACTTGAACAGGATGAGTTCAAAGATCTTTCAGCCGGAATTGTCCTCCAAGCCTATCTTCCCGACTCCTTTCCCCTGCAGCAGAAGCTGACACAATGGGCACAAAAACGAGTAAAAGAGGGTGGCGCTCCCATAAAACTGCGCATTGTCAAGGGAGCTAATATGGAGATGGAAAAGCTGGAATCATCCCTCTTCAACTGGCCACTTGCTCCCTATGATAACAAGTTGGAAGTGGACGCCAACTATAAACGCATGATCACCTACGGCATGGAGAAAGATCATATCCACGCCGTCAACTTAGGTATCGCCTCGCACAACCTTTTCGAACTTGCCTACGCCGCAACCCTGGCTGAAAAGAATAAAGTCACCGACTTTTTCTACTTCGAGATGCTTGAAGGCATGGCCGATCATGTACGCAGAGCCCTGCAGGAGACTTCGGGCGACGTGCTTCTTTACGCCCCGGTGGCAACAAAGGATGAATTTATTAATGCCATTGCCTATCTTATTCGCAGACTCGATGAAAATACCGCCAAGGAAAACTTTCTTCGCTATGCTCCGGGACTCTCCGTTAACTCCCCCGACTGGGATTTTCTTGAAAAGAGTTTTTCCCAATCCTGTGACGTTATAGACAGTGCAACAACGGGTGCCAAACGTATTCAGGATCGCAATACCGAGACCTTTTCAGCACAAATTTCAAGTCTGTACCAGAATCGTTTCACCAATGAGCCGGATACTGACTGGTCACTTGCTGCCAACCGAAAATGGGCTGAAAGCATTCGCAGTAAATGGATGAAAAAAAGCGGAGATGAGCCGACTCGAATCCCCCTTGTCATCGGTGGCAAAGATATCTATGAGCAGAGGAAACATCGTGATGCCATGGACCCAAATCAGCATGCAGAGAAAATCTGTGTTGCACGATTCACTCTGGCAGAGCAGGAGGACATTGAGACTGCCGTAAGTATCGCTAAACAAGATCCCGACGGCTGGCGACAGAAAAGTGGACAACAGCGCCATACAATTCTCTCCCAGGTGGCCATGGAATTACGAAAAAAACGTGGAGATTTTCTTGGAACAGCAGCGGCTGAAACAGGAAAAGTCTTTATGGAAGCGGACGTGGAGGTTTCAGAGGCCGTTGACTTTACCGAATTTTACCCATATTCAGTACAGCAGTATGAGAGCGCTTCCAATATCAGCGTAAAAGGAAAGGGTGTTGGGCTTGTTATTTCTCCCTGGAACTTTCCCATAGCCATTCCCTGTGGTGGTGTTGCCGCCGCCCTTGCAGCCGGGAACACCGTTTTATTTAAACCTTCCTCGGATGCTGTGCTTGTTGCCTGGCAGCTCTGTCAATGCTTCTGGGACGGAGGTGTTTCAAAGAATACCCTACAGTTTATTCCCTGTTCCGGAAGAGATGTCGGGCCACAGCTCACTGGCAATCCTGCAATTGACTTTATTATTCTCACGGGAGGCACGGACACCGGGCTTTCCATCCTGCAACAAACCCCCGGGGTCTATCTTGCAGCGGAAACGGGTGGTAAAAATGCTACCATCGTCACCGATATGGGCGATCGGGATCAGGCCATTAAAGATGTAATTGCTTCGGCATTTGGCAATTCCGGCCAGAAGTGCAGTGCCACCTCGCTGCTTATTCTTGAAAAAAACATCTATAATGATCCCCATTTCAAACAGCAGCTTATCGATGCCGCAAAGAGTCTTCATACAGGGCAAGCATGGGACTTCACCAGTAAACTCGGCACCCTGATCAAGCCTCCTACGGGTGATCTCAAACGCGGCTTAAATGAGCTTCAAGATGGCGAAGAGTGGGCCTTAAAACCCAGCATTATAGACGAGAATCCGCAACTCTGGTCTCCTGGAATTAAATATGGTGTGGCTCCTGGCAGCTACGACCATATGACTGAATTTTTCGGCCCCCTGCTAGCCGTTATGTGTGCCGATGATCTTGATCACGCCATAAAACTTGTTAATCAGACGGGTTATGGGCTCACCAGTGGCCTGGAAAGTCTGGACAGTCGGGAACAGCAAAAATGGCAGGATGAAATCCTGGCCGGTAATTTATATATCAATCGCGGAACCACAGGAGCCATAACCCTTCGTCAACCCTTTGGCGGTATGGGAAAATCGGCCCTAGGCCCTGGCATTAAGGCGGGTAGCCCGGATTACGTGAGCCAGTTTATGGAGTTCACCGAAACTGCTAATCCACCAAGTGGCATCATAAACAAAGAACGCGATCTCCTCCGGCTGGCCAACGAATGGGACGTCATGCAAAACTGGGGAATTTTTTCACAGGATAGCGATGATATCAGAAAGACGGTTCTGGCAATAAAGAGTTACCTCCATCAAATGGAACAAAAGTTCGGACGAAAGCAGGACTACTTTCACCTTCGCGGACAGGACAATATTCTTCAATATCTTCCAGTCAAACATATGTGTATTCGTCTGCACCATGATGATACACTGTTTGAGACCCTCGCCAGAATAGCTGCAGCACGAACGGCAGGATGTGAATTTGTGGTGAGCGTTCCAAAAGAGCTGAAAAATCGACTTACTGCTTTTCTTGAAGGTCGTTACGGAAAAGCATTGCTTCAGAATGGACAAATGATTTTTGAAAGTGATCAACGTCTTATTGAAAATCTGCCAAACATCGATCGAATCCGCTATGCAGCTGTCGAGCGAGTCCCAGAGGAGCTTTTCCAAAAAGCCGCGGAAACCGGCTTTTTTATCTCAAGAAGCCCAGTATCGATGGAAGGCCGCCTTGAATTACAGCATTATTTCAGGCAGCAGTCAATCTGTAATAATTATCACAGATATGGGAACCTTGGTGAGCGGGGTGATCTGCTCTAAGGGTCTGTGTAAAAACAACATGGCCAGCTCGGAACCGAAATGGCCATGTTATTATTTTACAGCCCCTAACCTAACATTGTTCGAAACTATTCAGCGTGTTGCTGTTAAAGCATAGTATTTCAAAAAGTGCGTCATTCCCGAGTGTAGTTATCGGGAATCTATCTCGAGTATTGCTGGATTCCCGATAACGACACTCGGGAATGACGGGTTATCTGAATTTACCATTTTTATTGGGTTTTACGTGAGCAAACAGACAAAAGCATATATTCTGACCCTGATGGTTGTATCCTTCTGGGCAACGGCAGCTTCTGCCTTTAAAATTGCCCTGCGGGATGTCAGCCCATCAACGCTGCTCTTTTACTCCACCCTTTTTTCCACCCTCACTCTGTTTGCTATCCTCCTTATTCAGGGAAAAATTGGTCTGCTCCTGAAAAGTGACCGTCAGTCCCTTACAAAAAGTGCACTGCTTGGATTTTTGAACCCCTTTCTCTACTATGTGATCCTGTTTAAAGCGTACTCCATTCTTCCAGGCCAGATCGCCATGAGCCTGAATTATGGCTGGCCGCTTATGCTTACGCTACTCTCGGTTCCCATTCTTGGCCAGTCCCTGAGCAAAAGCCAGTTACTGGCCGTCCTGATCAGCTTTACTGGAGCCGTTGTGATCTCCACCAAAGGTGAGTTTCTAAGCTTTGGAGATGTCAGCGGTCTTGGCGTATTGCTGGCGGCAGGATCAACGCTGATTTGGGCTGCCTACTGGTTATTTAATGCCAAAGACGGACTTGATCCCGTAGTAAAACTCTTTAGCGGATTTTGTTTTGGCCTGATCTACACAACGCTGTTCTGTCTGCTCAGCGGCGGACTTGAACTCCCTGCAGCCCATGCCTGGCTTCCACTTATTTATATCGGCCTCTTTGAAATGAGTATTACCTTTGCTCTCTGGCTTACAGCTTTGCAGCTCACATCTTCGGCTGCCAAAATTGGAAACCTGATCTATATCACCCCGTTTTTCTCTCTTCTGATTCTCAATATCGTAGTCAAAGAACAGATTCATCCCGCAACCTTTATTGGGCTGAGTCTGATTATTGGCAGTATTCTCTTCCAAACTTGGACCAGCAGAAACAAAACGCAAAAATCATGAAGTATTATCTCTACGCAATGGAAGCGATCCTCTGCTGGTGGGCAACTTTTCCTGCAACAACCGGTTCGGGACTGGCCAATCTTTCAACGGAAGAGCTGATGTTCAAATCAAAGCAATAAAGAGAGTAGGAAAAGAGTCGCAAAGGAAAGAAGAATTCCCCAGCCAATAAGAGCAGCCGTAAGCCTTGGAGCAAAACAGCACTCATGGCCATGGCGCCCGCTGTAACCATGGGCGGCATTCCCGCTTCAAAGACAGCAATTCATGCGGCATCCCCTTCGAGCCCCAAAAGGCGACAAATAAACAGAGCTGCAAAGGGAGCAATCAGAAGTTTTAGACCCAGCCCAAAACAGAAGGGCAGGATCTGCCCCGGTGCCAGTTTAAGTTTCAACTGTAAGCCAATGACGATCATCACCACGGATACCAGAGACGAGGTAATCAGGACAAGACTGCCTGCAATCACTTGCTGTTGTAATGGATTTGCCAGAGCAATAGCAACAATCAATGCCAGAAACGGTGGAAAACTTAACACATTTTTAAAAATATCCGCCACACTTTGCCGCCGTTGATCACTATAGAGTGCGAGCACAAAAGAGCCATAGGTCAACAGTAACAGGAAGGAACCAAACTGATCATAGATAATCCCGTAGGAGACCATTTCGCTTCCCCAGAACGCCACTATCATAGGAATTCCTATGAATGAAGTGTTCCCCAGAGGAATGGTTAGAAGCAGAACTACGGTAATTTCTCTTGCCTAGCGAGCTTGTTCAATCCCATTCCTGCAGCAAGGCAGATAGAGATGAGAATAAATTTTTCCCTTTTTTAGACACTCCAACTCCGAGAGTATTTAATTATGTTGCAGCACAAGCGTTCTACTCCACAATGCGGAAGTGGCAAAACAATTTAACAATCGCCTGAAATAGCGTATAATAGACTATGTATAAAATTTTGAAAAACAATTCACCTGAAAAACTTGAACTTGACGTTCAACGTTACCTGAAGAACGGATGGGCTGTCGCAGGCGGCGTTGCCATCTCTCCAGATTCAATCTATTTTCAAGCTGTATTTAACTCTACAAAGATTCAACTCCACCAGAAAAAACGAGTATAAGAGGTCCCCTCCCACTCTTCCCCAACAAAAACTCACTAGCAATAACATGTCGGAATCAAACTAATTTCCCCCCACGAAACAGTATCTGCAAATTACCCTTTTCCGCTATCCATTCCCATGATATAATTTACGTGATATGGTACGTTGATTTTGAAATGCAAACATCTGTATGGTACACTTTTTTATCATATGGCCTATATTATATTATTTTTGAATTTTACATCCTAAAAGGAGCTTTCCATGACACTCTCTTCATATGAAGCAAAAGATCTTTTCCAATGGTTGACCGACAAAGAAGATATCTTGGTTCTCGATGTTCGTAATGATAAAGATTTCAGCCGTTTTCAGGTTGAATCTCCCTATTCTTTTGATATGGAAAATGTCTCCTACTATGATTTTATGGAGATTGAGGATGAAAGCGTTGCCAAGGTGCCTAAGGGACGCGCCGTCCGTATCGTCTGCGCTAAGGAAGGCTCCGCAAAATACGTGGGCGAGATTCTTGTCAAACATGGTTTTGAAGATGTCCGCTATCTCACCGGTGGTATCAAGACCTGGGGGAATCTTCTTGTTCCAAGAGTTATAAAAGAGAGTGATGAATACTGCCTCTACCAATTTATCCGCCCCGGAAAGGCGTCCTGCAGTTATGGTATTTCATCCGGTGGAGAGATGATGCTGGTTGATCCAAGCAGAAATATTGACTTCTATATTGATTTTGCAAAAAGTAAAAACTGTACCATCATCAAAACATTTGAAACCCACCTTCAGGCCGACTATATCGCTGGCTCCAGGCAGATTGCAGAGCAGACGGGTGCTGAATTTATCGGAGGAGTAGATTTTGATGGCACAGCGGCTGGCCATATTGCAGCGGTTGATGAGAAGGTATACGCATTCTCCCAGGGAGGCCCAGATGTCAAACTGCTTTTTACCCCGGGCCACACTCCTGGTTCACTGACTTTTTTGGTCGATGATACCTATATGATCTCAGGAGATACCATTTTTATTCAATCCATTGGACGCCCCGACCTTGGCGGACAGGTTGATCAGTGGGCAATACTTCTTTTTAATACTCTGCAAAAAGTTACACAACTCGACGATTCCCTTCTTGTCCTGCCGGGACACTATATGAACTGGGATGAAGCGAATGAGAATCTTATCTTCTGTCTAACATTCGGACAGATAAAAGACAGAAACAGCGATGTCTTTGCCATGAATGAGAAAGATTTTATTCAGTATATCAAGGACAATATGCGGGAACAACCATCCGACTATGCCCTTATTCGTCTTGCAAATGCCAATGCAGAACAGTATGACATTGATAAGCAGGAAGAGCTTGATCTGGGGAAAAATGAATGCGCAGCAACAGCGTATGCCAAGACGCAGGCTGAAAAAGATCAGTAATAAATGCCAAGAACTAATCCGCTGTGTATCCTGAAGTACTACGGGTACACAGTGAGAAGCATGTCCATCTTGAGTAATAGCAGTTGAGATGTGAGAATGGAATCTTCACCCCGCTGATAGTAATCCCCTCGGCTAAAGATAAGCATTCACGTCAGCCATTTCACAGTAATAACCAAGGATTCCACCAAGCTTCTCTTGACTCAAATCCGGCAACAGAGTGTATTAATCTCGTGCCTGAATGATATAAGCAGGCGACGTATTGCTGATTTTTTTAAGAAAATCCAACTATTCGGTACGATACCTGCCTATGCACTAACTGCCAATTCCAAGAGTAATTATAAGCCCATTTCTATTCGGTTTAACATCCTGCATTTTCACTGCCTAAACTCATTCGTCAAATTGTTGCATACGCCACAGGATCATCCCCCCCTCCCCTCTTCTTTGGGCTGGTAACTTAACAGCTTATCCACTCAACCATTTTTAAATTTCCGGTGCCACTTCCGGTTATATCCTACACTACTAGCCAGTATCTCTTTTTGGTTTTAATTTGCTATTAATTTTCGCTGACTATATACTTTCAGTACACTCTTGATAGACCCGTAAAAACAGTAAGTTACCACAGACGACATTGGGAGCGCGAAGGTTAAAAGTCAACGATTCACAGTATTAGCATGTTATCTGAGATCGAGTCGGCTAGGAAATGGGCACCCATTCGGATGCCTGCCAGGGTCGTAATGGTATGGTTAACCTTGAATATATAAAGCGTTTGTACGTGGTAAATCGGCCCTCAAAATATAGTGATGGAAAAATTAACATTGATAAAGACAGGTGTGATTAACAGTAACAAAAGGTGGATACTGCAGTACAGGTGCTTCAGTTTTATTTGGCTGTCGCTTTTCCTGTTTGTCTTCTCCCCCCTCTCACTTGCTCAGGCGGCCTCATCACAGCGTAAAATAGTTGCTGCAGTGTTGCAAGATTTCCCCCCTCTTTATAGTCTTGACGATGCGGGAAAACCAATCGGTTTTGCCATTGATATCCTGGAGCATGTGGCAACTGAAGCGGACATACATATCACCTATCGGACCATGAAAAATTGGGAACAGGCCATGGAGGCAGTGCGCAGTGGCCAGGCCGATCTTATTCCCGGTATCGGCATCAGTAAGGCGCGTCGCGATGAATTCCTTTTCAGCAAGAAGATAGAAACCATTCCCGTATCCTGTTTCGTACGTTCCAGCAACTTCACCATCAAGGGTATAGATTCCCTTCCCGGACACCGGGTGTCGGTACTAGCGCATAGTGTGGCTGAAAGCAAGTTAAGGGCTCACATGCCAGGGCTTACACTGATTTCACATGATACCGTCAATTCTGCCCTGTTCCATTTGATGGCAGGTGATGAAGATGCTTTGGTCTTTCCAGAGGCATTACTCAAAGCAAACATACGTCAGTTGGGTATCGATACCAAAATCATTAAAATGGTGGGCAAACCGTTAATGGAACTAAAACGTGGTTTTCTGCTACGTCGGACTGACTCTGAACTGCTCCAACTCCTTGATCCTTTTATCACCCGGTATACTCAGTCAGCCAATTATATGGAGTCCTATCAAAAATGGTATGGCAAACCACTCTCCTTTTGGACAAAAAAACGTATTGTCTGGACCATGGGAGGGCTCTTTCTGGCCTCTATGGTTGGAATGTGCATCATGCGCAATACTTCCCTGAATCGATACAACCGGCGTTTGAAGAAAAGTGAGGCAGAACTGGCAGCCTTGTATCAAAATGCTCCCTTAGTGATGCTGCTTGTTGATAGCCAGCGGCGAATACTTAAGTTGAACAATCTGGCAAGAGAAATGACCCGGCAGCCAGATGGTGAAACCATAGGCCACCTAGGTGGTGATGCTCTGCACTGTATTCATTCGACTAATGATCCAGAAGGATGTGGTTTTGGGGAAGCCTGTGAAATGTGTGGTATACGAAACTCTATCCAGGAGACCCTGGAAACTGGCAAAAACATTTCACGCCGTGAGGCAAAATTTGTTTATCAACTTCCAGATAGCCAGCAAGAGATGAACTTATTGGTCTCTACCACATTTCTGGAGGTGAATAGCGAGCCTCTTGTTCTTGTCTGTCTTGAAGATATTACGGAGCAGAAAATGCTAGAACAACAACTCCGTACATCTCACAAAATGGAGGCCATTGGCACCCTGGCCGGAGGCATAGCACATGATTTTAATAACATTCTCTCTACCATTCTTGGGTATGGGGAAATGGCCAAGGAACAGATAGAAGAGGGTACTCCGCTGCATGAGGATATCAATGAAATCATTAGGGCAGGGCATCGTGCCGCGGATCTGGTTCAGCAGATCCTGGCATTCAGTCGACAGGACGAGCAGGAGCTTGTACCACTGCAGATACAGTTTATTTTAAAAGAGACTGTTAAGATGCTTCAGGCTACTCTGCCCACCACCATTGCTATCAAGGTGAATATTGATACAACCTGCCCTCCAGTTATGGCTGATGTCACCCAGATTCAACAAATCATTCTCAATCTATGCACCAATGCCAAGCATGCCATGCTGGATAAAGGTGGTGAGCTCACCCTTACTTTGCAAACGCAGACGCTGCCTCATCCTGATTTCCCTCTAGCTAAAGAGGCAAAGGGACCATATCTCCTGCTTATGGTTCATGATACCGGCTTTGGCATGGATGAGCAGACCATGGGAAAAATATTTGATCCATTTTTCACCACGAAGAAAATAGGAGAAGGGACAGGGCTGGGCCTTGCCGTGGTCCATGGTATTGTTGAGGGGCATCAGGGTTTTCTACTCGTGGAAAGTACATCCGGAAAAGGAACCACTTTTCGTATTTTCCTGCCCCTTGCTGAGGATGCATCTGCAACATTTCAGGCCAAGGTTGTTCAGCCCCTGGAGAAAGTAGCGGTGGGCAGTAAAAACTTAATGGTGGTAGACGATGAGCCTCTTATTGCAAAAGTTGTAAGCAGAATGTTAAGAAAGCAGGGGTACCATGTCAAATCATTTACAGAAAGCTCCGCTGCTTTGAGTCATTGGCAGAAAAACCCGAAACTATACGACCTGCTCATAAGTGATGTGACCATGCCGGGAATGAGTGGAGTAGAATTATCCGAGAAAATACTTGAGCAGCGTGCTGATCTCCCCATAATTCTGCTCACAGGCTATAGCGAAACAATTAACAAAG
>CAZDJE010000013.1:0-52867 GCA_964505715.1 uncultured Desulfocapsa sp.
AATAGTGGGGAATTCCTGATTGCAACTTTGGGGATTTCTATTATGCAAAAAACATGTGAGTAATGTTGAGCTATAGGTGTGAGGTTACTGTGAGGTGCTTCATGCATGGCTATTTGGTGAGGTTTAAGCGTTGTTTGGTTGTCTGGTATGTATTGGTATGGGAAATGTGTAGTTGTTGCTGTGAGAGACTGTGACAAGGAATAAACTGGCAAGAATGAATTGGTATAGTATTGTTGAAGTAAGATTGGATAAGGAGATTGAAGTATGATGGATTATTGCAGGGGAAAAGAATTTTTAATTAGCATGGGAAAAAGGGAGGTTAGTGATATCTCAAATGGAGCCAAAATGGAGCCAAAACCAAAAAAGCACCTAACTCAAAGTGAGCTAAGTGCTTGATTTCTTTGGTGGAGCTACGGGGGATCGAACCCCGGACCTCATGACTGCCAGTCATGCGCTCTCCCAGCTGAGCTACAGCCCCACAAAATCAACTATCTTCAACTTACGATTTGCTTTTCTACCAATCTTTTCATAAGGTGTCAACTTCTTTCAAATCGTTTCTTCGAAATCAAGCCTCCATATTTGTTGAAAAGAGAGCAGAGTTTTGTTAGAATTAAAAACTTGATGTGTCAAAAGTACCCGAGGCTTTTACCCGTTGTTGTTCCTGGGGCTCCTACAGCATGTTTATGAAACTGGTTTTACCAGTTATGTTCTTAAAAATATTACTATTAAAGTATAAAAGAATACTTTAATATAAAGGAAACGTCCATGTTCTCACCATTTAATTTTTTGTTTGGCTGGCTATCAAATGATTTGGCAATTGATCTTGGGACAGCGAATACTGTGCTCTATGTTAAAGGAAAGGGGATTGTATTACGGGAACCTTCGGTGGTTGCTGTTCGTCAGGATGCCAGAGGACATAAGGTGCTAGCCGTTGGCCAGGAAGCAAAATTAATGCTTGGGAAAACTCCCGGCACCATTCAGGCCATTCGCCCTATCAGGGACGGAGTTATTGCTGACTTTGAAGTGACAGAAGCTATGCTTCGTTATTTTATTAATAAAGTTCATAATCGTCGTACGTTGGTGCACCCAAGAATTATTATATCGGTTCCCTCGGGAATCACCCAGGTAGAAAAACGAGCAGTCAAAGAGTCGGCTGAATCTGCCGGTGCACGCGAAGTGTATCTTATTGAAGAGCCGATGGCTGCCGCAATTGGTGCCAATCTTCCCATTACTGAGCCCACAGCCAATATGATTATTGATATTGGTGGAGGAACTACGGAAGTTGCCGTTATTTCGCTTGCAGGAATTGTCTATGCAAAATCCGTTCGCGTAGCAGGAGATAAAATGGATGAAGCCATTCTCCAGTATATTAAACGGAAACATAATCTGGCAATTGGTGAGCGAACAGCCGAGCTTATCAAAACCACTATTGGAAATGTAATACCGGAAGAACCCTATGAGACCATGGATATCAAAGGCCGTGATCTTGTCTCCGGTGTTCCCAAAACATTGACCATCACTGCCGATGAAATTCAATCTGCTATCCAGGAACAGATTGATGTTATCATTGAAGCGGTACGTGTGGCACTCGAGGTAACGCCTCCTGAACTCTCAGCGGATATTGTTGATCAGGGAATTGTCCTGACCGGTGGCGGCGCATTGCTGAAAAATCTGGATAGGTGTTTGAAGGAGGAGACGGGAATGCCGATTATTGTGGCAGATGACCCGCTTTCATCCGTCGTGCTCGGTTCCGGAAAGGCTCTTGATAATCTTGATATCCTGCGGGAAGTGACTATCGATTAGATTTAAATAAAGCTCCGTGAGGTGGGGATGTCGCGAGCTGATTTTGTATGGTGACCAGGTATCGGTGATTGCTGAGAGAGAAGAGTGAGAAAAAAAACCAATGATAGAAAGAAAAAATCCCGATCCAGGGTGCCCCGTCTCTTTCTACTCTTCTTACTCTTTTCAGGCTTGCTTCTGATTATCCTCAGCTCTGCAACGGGCAGCCGATTTGGCGTTTTTCACCAGTTAACCCTCGAAGTTCTCGGACCTCTCCAAAGTACTTTCACAAAACTTTCTCTCAGTACTGTTCGTTTGAAGGACAGGTATATCACTCTCTGGAATCTCCAGGAAGAAAATGATTCGCTCCGTAAAGAATTAGAGACCTATCACGCCCTTCTCGATCAATATCGTGAAGCGTATTCGAGAAACAGATTCCTTGAAACCGAATTACAGTTTAAAAAACAGGAGACTTTTCCAGCCCTTATGGCGCGGGTGGTGGGGAAAGATCCATCGTTTTGGTTCCAAACTCTTATCGTTGATCGTGGAGAAAATGATGGTGTTGTTACTGGCATGGTGGCACGAAATTCTCTTGGCGTGGTCGGCCAGGTCGTTCAGGTCTCTGATAATTACTGCAAGATACTACTCGCTAATGCACCTTCGAGTGCCATTGATGCCATTGTTCAGAAAAGCCGGGTTCGGGGGATTTTAAAAGGTGCCGGTGAGCAGGGATATATCCTCCAGTATGTGTTGAAAAATGGTGAGGTTGCGGAAGGTGATATTATCGTCACGGCAGGAATTGGAGGGGTATTCCCGCCTGGTATCACTTTGGGAACGGTTTCCAAGGTGCATTCTAAAAGACGGGGTATGTTTCTGGAAATTGAAGTAAAGCCGGCCGTTGATTTTGCCCGTTTGGAATCTTTGTTTATTAACCTGTCAGAAGAACAGCTGGTTATTGAAGAAATGAGCCACTCACCTTCTTCACAGGGGGAGTGATAAGTGGTTACCCTCAGTTTTCTGCTGCTTGGCTTTATTCTTATAGCGGTTCAAACAACTTTTTTTTATCAATTCCCGCACTGGCTTGGTCGGCCTGATCTTGTTTTTATTCTACTCGTCTTCTCCGCTTACAGATTTCGCTGGTTTTCGGGGTTGGTTCTTGCCTTTCTTCTTGGATGGTTGATGGATGTGACATCCGGGGTCTATCTTGGAACATATCTGCTTCTGGTACTGCTTGTCTTTTCCATTGTTAAGTTTCTCAGCCAAAATAGTTCTGTGAAAGAAACGGTTTTCCAGATCCCCCTGGTTGGAGTCAGTTATTTTGTTGTTCAGTGCCTATTTTATCTTTTTTTCACCCTAACCCAACCCGGTGCTCTTCCTCCATGGTCCTGGGCGCGTGTGGTACAGGAGACACTTATTCTTCTTGTTGCCTCCATTCCCTGCTTTGTCTTTTTTAACTGGCTATTTGAAAAATTAACAACCCGACGGCTTGCTTCTAGAAAACTGAAGCGTGGCGGGGCCAATCGATTTCGGTGACTATAAGTGATGAAGTGGTCAGGTTATAAAAATCTTGAAGAATTAACGGAACATGATGATGCAAATCTCGATCTGCTGAAGCGTAGAATTGTGATTGCAGGTCTCATTATTCTGTTTTTCGGAGTTATAATATTCGCAAGGCTCTGGTTTCTCCAGATCTATAAGGGCGACGAATATAGAAACAGAGCTGATAATAATCGGGTACGAATGCGTGAAATTGAAGCACCACGCGGGAATGTTTTTGATTCTAAAGGGAGGGAGATGGTAACAAACCGCCCCTCCTTTAACGTTGTTCTTGTTCGAGAAGATTCGAATGATGTGGATCAGCTACTTAAAAAACTGGCAACTGCTCTTGATATTGATATTTCGTTACTTTGGGAAAAGTTGCGTGAAGCAAGCGGTAAACCGCGTCATATACCTATTCGTTTGATCGAGGACGTAGATTGGGAGACGCTTGCCTATGTGGAAAATCATAATCAGAAATTTCCGGGCATTCGCATTGAGACCGTTCCAGTCCGTGTCTATCATTATGAAAATCTTGCAGCCCATGTAATCGGCTATCTTGGAGAGATTTCAAAAAAAGAACTAGCTGCGCGGGATAGTAAAATTTACACCGGTGGCGATCTGATCGGGAAGATGGGGCTTGAACGTCTTCACGAGGCAGATCTTCGTGGGGAGAAGGGAAGCAGTTCTTCGGAAGTTGATGCCCGTGGATTTGAACAGCAGTTATTGAAAAATGTAGAGCCACTTCCTGGAAAAGATATTCAACTCACCATTGATGCTGAGCTACAGAAGGTCGCTGAGGATCTTATGGAGGCTGGCGATAAGGCCGGGGCAGTTGTGGCCATGGAGGTTAAAACCGGACGAATGCTGGTACTTGCCTCAAACCCTGTTCTGCCGCTGGACCAGTTTGTCGGTGGTATATCGCATAAAAACTGGAATGCTCTGCTGGATAATACCAAACACCCCTTGATTAATAAGGTGGTGCAGGCAATGTATCCTCCCGGTTCAGTCTATAAAATGATGACGGCCATGGCAGGTCTTGCTCTTGGCGTGATTAATGAAGATACTGTATTGTACTGTCCAGGCCACTATACCTTTGGAAAACGCCGCTATCATTGCTGGAAGCGTGGCGGGCATGGTGCGGTGAATTTGAAACGTGCTATTTCCGAATCCTGTGACGTCTATTTTTATCAGGTTGGTCTGCGGGTTGGGGTAGATAAACTTGCAGAATATGCAAATAAATTTGGACTTGGTCACAAGTCCGGCATTGAAATGGAGCATGAAAAAAGCGGGCTGACACCAACAAAAGAGTGGAAGAAGAGGAGGCGCGGTCAGAAGTGGCAGGATGGAGAGACTCTTTCCGTTGCAATTGGACAGGGATTTAATCTTGTGACTCCACTGCAGATTTGTTTGATGACGGCAACCATTGCAAATGGTGGAACCCAGTATCTTCCTCAGATTATAGAAAAAGTAACCGACCCGGATGGGGAAGTTTTAAAACAGTTTGAACCCGTTGTAGTTTCAGAATTGGCAGGCGAAAAACAATTTTTACCGCTGATTCGTAATGGTATGGAAGAGGTTATTCAGGGCCGGCGTGGAACTGCGAGGAAAGTACGAATTAAAGGTGTGACGATTGGTGGAAAAACGGGGACGGCTCAGGTGGTACGCCTGAAGCAATATAAACACCTGAAAGAAGAAGATATTCCCTATAAATATCGTGATCATGCATGGTTCACATGTTATGCACCAGCCGAAGATCCTGAGATTGCAATCACCGTCCTTGTAGAGCATGGTCTGCATGGTGGTTCTGGGGCAGGGCCGGTTGCAAGAGCGTTACTTGAGGAGTATTTTTCCGATTATTTAAAGCGTCTTGCAGAGCAGGAAGAGGAAGGAAAAAAGAATGAATAAGAAGGATCGTACAATCCGTTGGGGATACCAATGTTCCGTATAGATAGGCGTTTTTTTCAAAATTTTGACTGGATTCTCCTCCTGCTGCTGCTAGCAGTGGCCTGTATGGCCTTGATGAATCTCTATAGTGCATCCTATCCGCCCTCCCCATATGGTATCTCTCCATTTTTAAAACAGTGTTATCTCTTTCTTTTTGGGGCGATGGGAATCCTGTTTATTCTCTTTTTTGATTACAGGGAACTCCACTTCTGGAATTATCCTTTTTACGCAATTATTATTATTCTGCTGCTGATAGTGCTTTTTGCGGGAAACAGCGCCGGTGGTGCGCAACGCTGGATTAATCTCGGTTTTTTTAAACTCCAGCCCTCTGAACTTGCCAAACTCATGATGGTAGTGACGCTTGCAAGCTACTATTCACGCAAAGAACAGAGTGAGGGCTATGGGCTTCGGGACATGGTCACGCCTGTATTACTGACTCTCCTGCCCTTTATGCTTATTTTAAAACAACCTGATCTTGGAACGGCGCTTATGCTCATTATTGTGTTTGTTTCCATGACAGTGTTTGCCAAGTTGCGTTGGCAGACATATGGAGTTGGGGTAATCCTCGGAAGTGGGGCTGCTATTTTTGCCTGGTTTTACCTGCTCCGAGACTATCAAAAACAAAGGATTGAAACCTTGCTGAACCCTTCCAAGGATCCCATGGGACAGGGATATCAGATACTTCAGTCCAAAATTGCAGTGGGCAGTGGCGGTATTGGTGGCAAGGGGTACATGGAAGGAACCCAGGGGCATCTACATTTTCTTCCGGAGCGCCATACTGACTTTGCTTTTTCCGTATGGGGAGAAGAGTGGGGCTTTGTAGGGAGTATGGTCTTTTTAGGCGTCTACTTTTCCATGCTCTTCTGGGGACTCTATGTGGCAATGACAGCCAGAGACCGTTTTGGTGTCTTCCTTTCCTTTGGGGTTGTGATGCTGATTTTCTGGCAGGCTGTTATAAATCTACTGATGATACTCGGGGTTCTTCCCGTGGTCGGTATTCCTCTACCGCTGGTAAGTTATGGAGGCTCTTCTCTGTTGACGACTCTTCTGGCACTTGGGCTTTTGATGAATATACGTATGAGACGTTTTCAAACCGGACAGAATACCGAGAAAATGAATTGAAGAAGGAGTGTAACTAATCAGCAGCACGCAAACTACGTCCATTTGAGTCTTTTCGAATAGCATAAGTATGCTCCGAGCCCAAAATAAACGAATTTGAAGCACACGGAGTCTGCGCTTACCTTGCTAAACAGTTACTCTCCAAGAGTACTTCCTTCGGGGCGCGTTCAGAGGTAAGGGGAGTGAGTTGTCCTCGCCGAAGTTACAAGGCGTTACCTGTTCTTTTTCTCCCGCAATAGTTGTTCATACGCTTTGGTCAGGCGAACAAATTCTTCTTGATCACCGCCCGTATCGGGATGTATGGATTTAGCTTTTTTGCGGTACAGCCGTGTGGTCTCTTTTTTGTCAGCATCTCTTAATGTCTTTTCCGATTCTCCGAAAATTTCAGATATTTCATCGCTGCTGACATCTGTTTTCCTCTCCGGCCATGAAAAACTTCGATGGTCATCCATAAACTCTTGTGCCTGCTCGGCCCCTCTGTTCTGACGTGGAAAACCCGAGTCAAAGAAGAGAATGAGATAGCGGATCAAATAGTCGGGAAGAGTATTGTAGTCTCTTCGTTCCTGCCAGAAATCATAGTTTTTATTTAGTAGACAGAGTTCCTTCAGGAAGGCGTTATCAATTTTTTCTGGCGAGAGGGCTTGCGGAATGCTCCGTGCGTAAGCTTCGCTAAAGTGTTTTTGCAGGTTCAGAGCAGCATAAAGATAGGACTTTAATTCAAATTCGCGAAGACGCGCTTCCTCTTCGAGGAAATATTGTTCGAGTTCGTCCCGTGATCGATTTAGCAGCTTCGCCTCAAGGCGTGGAGGCATTTGAAAAACACGCCCCTGGTCGGTTGATCCGAAACGAAGAAAGTGGAGCCTTCGTTTATCAAATGAGTGTGCGGGGTGCCCGGTAAACGAGAGCAACTTCACACCACGCTTAAAGCGAAATGTATGACTGCCGCGGGAGAAAAAGTACTCCATCTTTTGTTGTACTGTGGGGTCGACAAAGGGCCAAAAAAGGCGTTCCAAGTCTGTTTCCACATCACGGCCACAGAGCTTTTCCATACGGTATACAAAATCTGTATCTAAATGAAAACAGGTGTCGTTTGGATAATATAGGAAATCACTCGGATCATATCCAAGATCCATAAGCTCGCTGGTGCAGAAACTGTTCTTTTCAGAATCCCAGAATGAGATACGAAGAGCATAGCGAGTGGGGCGTGTCAGGACACTCCGGGACAGATATATCGTTGGCTCTGGCTGTCCTGGTATGGTTAGTGCCTTACTGGATATTTTTTTGTTATTTTCAAAGGACATATTTTGATACGGCACGTGTACTGGCTTGTTTACCCTTGACCACTGTTATGTTCTTATTGTTCACTATTTATAATAAGGTTTTTTAACCCTTCGATAAATGTTGGGTTACAGTTTAGGGATTCTGTAGATTTAAGTACCATTCCAAGCTCCTTTGCCTGGTCATGATAGAGCATATCAATTTCGTATAGAGTTTCCACGTGATCTGAGACAAAACTGATAGGAACCATAAGGATGTTTTTACACCCCCTTTTAGCGAGTGTTTCCAACATATCTGGAGTCGAGGGGGCCAGCCATTCAACGGGGCCGGATTTACTCTGAAAACAGAGCTCACCTGCGAGGTTTGTTATCTCCTCAACTGCATTAATCGTTTCCTTGATATGATCAACGTAAGGGTCACCTTCATCGATAAAGGAAACAGGTAGACTGTGGGCACTGTAAACTATTTGCGGCATGTCAGGGGCAAAAGCTTTTGCCCTTTTGAGTATGTTTTGAGCCAGTGTCTGGATAAATTCGCTCTGAGTCGGCCAGGATTCTATAAGTGAAAGAGAGAACATTTTTCCGGAACGATCAATGGCACGTTTAAGCTCCTGGATGGACGACCCGGTAGTCGCACATGAATAGTGGGGATAGAGTGCCAGACCGATGAGTTTAGTGATTCCTTTGTCGGATAGTGCTTGTAACGCTGTGTCACTGTCCGGGTACCAGTATCGCATGGCACTGACAACTGTGTAGTTGCCATATTCCAGGAGCAGTGTCTCAAGTGCTTTTCCCTGATCACGGGTTATGGCTGTAAGTGGTGAGCTACCGCCAATTTTTTCATAGGTCTTCATGCTTTTTGGGGCCCGTCTTTTAGAGATAAGCCAGGCTAGTGGTTTTTGCATAAAAGATGGACCGAGACGGATGATTTCTCTGTCTGAAAAGAGGTTGTAAAGAAAGGGGCGAACATCGGCCAGTTTTTCAGGGCCGCCCATGTTGAGGAGTATAACCCCTGTCTGTTCCGTTGTCATAGTCGATACCAGTATTATTTCTATAGTTGTAAAGAGTTAGCATTAAGTGCCTGTATACCTCTATATAACAGGTAGAATCGCCTCGGAAAAGAAAAATGATTTTTTGTTTGCGATTGAAAAAATGATGACCTGTCTTGATTATCTGCTCATAAAACATATAATAAAAGAGAAGGTATGTTTAGCTTGTCTGGTGCGTGACACCCGATGGTGATAAGTTCGGTGTCTGTATCTGCTAAGCTTTACGTTGTACCAGGGAGCGTATCTGCGGATACGTTTAGTGATGATCGCTTTTTTCAAGCTATCATTGGAGCGTGCACTGGTGAATGGACGTGGGGCAGTATCGGAAGCCTTGCTGCTATTTATTCAGTGGCTGGAATTGCTCTTATCTCGCCTCTGCTTGTTTGTGTTGCAGGATGTTAGAGATAAGGTGCTTAATGGAGGAACCGTATGGATCTAAAGGTTGAAACCCGGAATGTAGAATTGCGAAAAGGCTGGCAGAAAAAGATCGATGAAGAAAAAGAAAAACTGGTTCGACATTTTGCTACTTTCGTTCTCCATCTCCGTGTCTCCATCGAGGGAACGGCACATCATAAGGAAGGCGGTTACGAGTTGAAGCTCGTAGCATCGGTTCCGAATGATACGGTCGTTGTGAGTAGAAAAGGGGATCATGTTAGTTCCCTGCTTGTGGAAGCATTTGATGTGCTTACCGCACAGATGAAGGAGATGCAGCGTAAAAAACGACAATCACAGAAAAATCCTGACGGATCGGATGCTGACAATGCTCAGTTTGGTGTGATCCGTAAGGTGTCTCCCTTTGAATCCTATGGTTTTATTGTGAGTCAGGATGCTCGGGAAATCTATTTCCATGAAAATGCGCTGAAAGATATCGCCATTGATGCACTCACCGAGGGTGATGCTGTAGTATATGGTGAGAGTCTTGGTGATAAAGGACCTCAGGCTTCATGGGTTCGATTGAATAATTAGAAACAATTTGTAAATATGTTTTTTTTAGGCCCCGTGCTGATCATTCAGCAAGGGGCCTTTCTTTTTTGTTCATGGGCTTGCCATAACAATACTGCAATGGTAAAAATAGATCCCCTATACATCATAGGGGAAAACGTTACAATTGTTCAATTGTACATGGTCATTCATCACTATTTAAGGAGTTAGCTGATGCTTCTACAGCAACAGGATCTCGGGGCTGAATATTACAGCCTTGAACGAAATGAAATACTAGACAGGATTGCTAAACGCAAACAGGAACTTGCAGATAATGTGCTGATTCTCTGCCATCATTATCAGCAGCAGGATCTGTTTCAATTTGCGGATCTTACCGGAGATTCCTTGAAACTGGCAAAGGACGCCGCGGCAATCAGTGACCGTGAATTTCTTATTTTTTGTGGTGTTCATTTTATGGCAGAATCTGCTGATATTTTGGCACATGAAAGTCAAAAGGTGCTACTACCTCATCTTCATGCTGGCTGTCCCATGGCTGACATGGCAACGGTTGGTTCCGTGACTCAGGCCTATAAAGAATTACTGAGCGTGGGGATTATGGATGATGAAAAAGATGTCGTCCCTGTTACCTATGTGAATTCATCTGCTGCATTAAAAGCCTTTGTTGGCGAGCGGGAAGGATCTGTCTGTACCTCCTCAAATGGTGAAAAAGTTTTGCAGTGGGCGCTCGATAAAGGGGAGAAAGTGTTCTTCTTTCCAGATGAGCATCTTGGTCGAAATTCAGCCGCTGCACTTGGAGTTCCGGATGAAGAGGTGCTTCTCTGGCGTCGTGGTGAAATCCTTGGTGGCAATTCACTTTCTGATGTCCAGCGGGCAAAGGTTTTCCTCTGGGATGGCTACTGTGAAGTACATATGCATTTTCTCCCGGATCATGTTCGTCAATGGCGGCTCAAAGAGCCAGGCATACAGATAATAGCTCATCCTGAATGTCCCCGTGACGTTGTTCGTATTGCCGATCAATATGGTTCGACGGAAGCTATTATTTCGGCTGTGAAAGAATCACCAGCCGGTAGCAAATGGGCCATTGCCACGGAAATAAACCTAGTTGATCGTTTGAAACATGACTATCCAGATAAATCAATTCATTTGCTGGCACCCAGTTCCTGTCAATGCACCACCATGAATTGTAACCAGCCTGTTAATCTTCTCTGGCTTCTTGATAACCTTGCAGCAGGTAAGGTGAAAAATCAGATTTCAGTGGATCCTGAAACTGCAAAGTTTGCTGCCAGATCTCTTGAACAGATGCTGGCTATTTAAAGACAGAAGACTGAAGGGAGAAGGCAAAAGGGGAAATACCCGGTGCCTTGTGTCCTTCCTTCAGCCTTCCGCTTTTAGCCTTTAACCTTCCGCCTATCTATCCTTTGAGGAAAACCTGTGACCGAAGAAGTATATCTTGTTGACGGTAGTGCCTATATCTACCGTGCCTACCATGCCGTTGCCCCGCTGACAAATGAAGAGGGCATGCCCACCCATGCAGTTTTTGGCTTTCTCAATATCCTGAAGCGTCTTCTCAAAGAAAAACAGCCAAAATACCTTGCCGTGGCCTTTGATATGAGAGGTAAGGTGTTTCGTCACGATCTCTATCCGGAGTATAAGGCAAATCGTCCGCCAATGCCCGATGATCTGGCGGTTCAGATTCCCTATATTAAGGAATTAGTGCGTGCCATGAATATTCCTTGCTTTGAGTCCAAGGGGATTGAAGCGGATGATATTATAGCAACTGCTGCTACGCTTCTCAGCTCGCAGGGGCAGAAAGTTATTGTGGTATCCGGTGATAAAGATCTGTTGCAACTGGTTGATGAAAGGGTTGTGATGTGGGATCCTATGAAAGATAAGGTGATGGATATCTCTGCTGTTGAAGAGAGGTACCATGTGAAACCGGCACAGCTGCTTGATTGTTATTCGCTTATGGGAGATAGCTCCGACAATGTTCCAGGAGTTCCAGGGGTGGGGCCAAAGACTGCTGAGAAACTCATCAATGAGCACGGAACGCTCGAAGGTGTTTACGATGCACTCGAGAGTATGAAAAAATCCAAGCTTAAGGAACGTCTTGCTGAAAATAGAGATATGGCGTTTCTTTCAAGGGATCTGATTCGTTTGAAATATGATGTTGAGATGCCTGCTGAACTCTCAGCATATGTCCCACTGGACCCCGATGAAGAACAGTTGCATGACTTGTATACTCGTCTTGGATTTGGCAGTATGGTGAAGATTGAGCGTAAGGCTAAAGCTGTTCCAACAGAGGGCTTTAAGTTGGTACAGAAGAGGGATGAATTACAAAAACTTGTGGTTTCTCTTGCCAAGGCTGATCTTCTTGTAATGGATACTGAGACAACATCTCTGGATGTTTCCCGGGCAGAACTTGTTGGTATTTCTCTTTGTAGTGATCTTGATTCTGCCTGGTATATTCCAGTCGGGCATTGTGATGAAGAGGGCACTCTTATACCGGGACAGCTTGATGTGATGGTAGTTCTTGATGCACTTCGACCATTGCTTACATCTACTGAGCTTCCCAAACTTGGTCACAATATCAAGTATGACTATTCGGTTCTTAAAAAATCCTGTGGTCTTAGCCTGCAAGGACCGCTGTATGATTCTATGATTGCGGCCTATCTTGCAGAACCGGGAAGGCGCTCGCTAAAACTTGATGAACTCTGTCTTGAACGTGGCGTTGCGCTCACTGCTTTTGATCAGGTTGTTGAGGACCCAAAACGTGAAAACTGTTTTGCCCATGTCCCAATTGATCACGCCTGTAATTACAGCTGTGAAGATGTGTATGGCGCCTTGCTGCTTTGGCAGGAGTATAAACCGCTTCTTAAGAAACTTGATCAGTTCGAGCTCTTTCGTGATGTGGAAACTCCGCTTGTTCCAATTCTTGCTGAAATGGAACTTGCGGGGATTACCGTGTCCAGCAGTGCACTCGATACACTTGAAGGGGAGTTTCAGGAGGAGCTAGATGCTCTGCAGATGGAAATTCATGCACTTGCTGGTTACAGTTTCAATATTCAGTCACCCAAGCAGTTGGGGGTACTCCTTTTCGAGGAGCTGGAATTACCACATGGGCGAAAAACAAAAACCGGCTATTCCACGGATATGAAGGTGCTGGAAAAACTGGCTCTTAAACATGAAATCCCCGCAAAGATTATGCGTTACCGGGTGCTGGCAAAACTGCAGTCAACCTATGTCAAAAAGTTGAAAAAGTTGATTGATCCGGAATCCGGTAGGGTTCATACTTCATTTAACCAGACAGTGACAGCCACGGGCAGGTTATCGTCGAGTAATCCAAATATGCAGAATATTCCCATTCGCACAGCCGAGGGGAATCGGATTCGGCACGCCTTTGTGCCGCGCAAAGAGCTTGTCTTTCTGGCGGCGGATTATTCACAGATTGATCTGCGGGTACTGGCTCACTACTCGCAGGATGCGGCTCTGTTGTATGCTTTTCGTAACGGAGATGATATCCATGCTCGTACTGCTGCGGAACTTTTTAATGTCTCTCCACTGCTACTCACCTCTGAAATGCGCCGTGTTGCTAAATCCATTAACTTTGGCATCGTGTACGGAATGTCTAGTTTTGGGCTTTCCAACCAGCTGAACATCAGTCGCAAAGAGGCCGGCAGATTTATTGATAAGTATTTTAATCTGTATGGCGGGGTAAAAGAGTTTATGGGGAGCGTCGTTGAGCAGGCACGCATAGATGAATATGTAACCACTCTGCTCCATCGAAGACGGATGCTTCCAGAAATTAATGTTAAGAATAAAACACGAAGGGAATTTGCTGAAAGGACGGCAATTAATACGCCGATTCAGGGGACAGCTGCCGATATCATAAAGCTTGCTATGATAAAAGTAGGTCCTGCTCTGCAGCGGAAAAATCTGTCGGCTCGTCTGCTCCTGCAGATCCATGATGAGCTTGTTTTCGAACTTCCTGAAGAGGAAGTTGATGCAACCCGTGAGGTGGTGAAAACCGTTATGGAGGAAGCACTTGCCCTTGATGTGCCACTTGTCGTGAATTTTGAGATTGGCAAGAGTCTGGCTAAGGGATGAGAAAATTCTATCCTATAGCACTGGTGCTTGTAACTATTTTACCAGCAGCAACCCTCTCCGCAGCCAATAATGATTTTGTCAACACCATTGGTATGGAATTTATTCATGTTCCCGCCGGAAGTTTTTTTATGGGAGCACAGGAGATTGAGGATGGAAGCACAAAGGAAAAACCGCGTCACCAGGTGCGGCTGTCACGTCCCTTTTATCTCGCCAGATATGAAGTGACCCAGAAACAGTGGATGGCGGTTATGGGAGACGTGAATCCTAGTAATTTTGTTTCCCCAGATCGTCCCGTTGATGAAGTTTCGTGGAATGATGTGCAACTCTTTATTCAAAAGCTTAATCTGCTGGAGAAGGGGAAACTCTATCGTCTGCCAACGGAAGCTGAATGGGAATATGCTGCGCGGGCAGGGAGCGAGACAACATATTGTTACGGGAATGATTCAGAAAGTGCAGAACTGGGTTTTTATGCGTGGTTCGAACACAATTCCAATAAACAGACGCATCCCGTTGGAGAGTTATCTCCTAATAATTGGGGGTTTTATGATATGCATGGGAACGTAACGGAGTGGGTAGAGGATGTTTTTGACAAGAAATACTACCTAAATAGTCCTGAGACTGATCCCAAAGGGCCAGCTGAGGGGCGAAAAAGGGTGGTGCGCGGTGGCTCCTGGATTAATCAGGCCTATTCCTGCAGATCAGCTGCTCGGGGGTACTACAGCGAAGATTATACCGATTCCGATTTCGGGTTTAGAGTTGTAAGAGATATTGAATAGGCGAGTTGCTATCAGTAAAACTTAAAAAGCCTGTACTGAAAAAAATCAGTACAGGCTTTTTTTGCTTTATGAGTTGTCTAGCTAAACCCGTTCATGGAGCGGAATAAAGGGACGCTGTTGCGGACCATCGTATATCTGGCGCGGTCTTCCAATGCGTCGATTTTTGGTGTCCATCATCATCTCTCTCCAGTGAGAAATCCAGCCGGGAAGTCGACCCATGGCAAACATGACAGTAAACATATTGGTGGGAAGCCCCATGGCACGGTAAATAATACCAGAGTAAAAATCCACATTAGGATACAGGTTTCTGCTGATAAAGTAGTCATCGCTTCTGGCGATATCTTCAAGTTCCATGGCAATATCCAGAAGCGGGTCATCAACGTTTAGCGCTTTGAGGGTCTGGGCGCAGGCGCGTTTTATGATTGTGGCCCGTGGGTCAAATGTTTTGTAGACCCTGTGTCCAAAACCGGTAAGGCGGAATGGATCATTTGGATCCTTGGCTTTTTTGATATATTTCTGGAAGTCGTTATTGTCACGGTGTATGGCTTCAAGCATTTCAATTACAGCCTGGTTGGCACCGCCATGCAGTGGTCCCCAAAGGGCGCTGATACCGGCTGAAATTGAGGTGTAGAGATTTACTCCGGCACTTCCTACAAGGCGAACCGTTGATGTTGAACAGTTTTGTTCATGGTCTGCGTGCAAAATAAGTAGTTTGTTGAGCGTGGACACTACTTCTGGATGAACCACATAGGGTTTTACCGGTTTATCAAACATCATATTGAGGAAGTTTCCACAATAGGAAAGGTCATAGCGAGGGTAAACCAGTGGATGGCCGACGGATTTCTTATAGGAAAATGCCGCAATGGTTCTGATTTTGGAGAGCAGTCTTGCGGCAATCTCGGGCAATTCCTCGGTGGTGTCATCCTTCATTTCATGATAGTAATTTTGCAGTGTGTTGACCATGGTGGAGAGGATGGCCATTGGTGGCGCGTTTGAAGGGAAATGGTCAAAAAAGTGTATCATGTCCTCATGGATCAAGGCAAAGCGAGAGAGAAGTGCCCGGAAGTCATTGAGCTGTGTTTGGGTTGGTAATTCACCCATAAGAAGCAGATAGGAAACTTCCACAAAAGAGCAGCTTTCAGCAAGGGTCTCTATTTCATAGCCGCGATAATTGAGGATTCCTTTTTCACCGTCAAGAAAAGTGATTTCGGAATTACAGGATCCCGTATTCATGTAGCCGGAATCAAGTGTAATATATCCGGTGGTGCCACGCAGCTTGGTGATATCGATGGCCTTGTCGCCTTCGGTTCCTATGATGATTGGAAATTCGTAGTTTTTCCCCTCTATGGTCAATGTTGCATGTTTTTCTGACATCGTGTACCTATATTTCTGTGCTCAAAAGAGCGTGTTACAGATCAGCGGCCTTATGCCGCTTCTGGAAGATTGGGGTGGAGAAGTAAGAGAAAACGGCAGCGTTATGAATCGTGGTGTTGCGACGTGCGACGTTTTTCTTGTAGTATGCAAGTTTGTCAAATGGTAACAGAAAACTCACTCCTGAAGATGTAGCATAACAGAAGTGTGTTATAAATGCAAGTTTTGGGACTATGTTCATAACCGCTCTTGGGTGGTGAACACTTCAAAGAGAAGGAATAATGTGATGACGCAGGTGATACAGGGAGTTGTTAATTTTGAAGTGTATGAGAAACGGCTCAAACAGTTTGAAGAGGAAGTTGGAGTGTATCCGGTAAGCTGTGAAAAATTAGCTGCCGGACGAAGTGATAAAGAGTGGCTTGACCGGGTTATTGCGGGCGGTGCTAAAATAGTTCAGCTTCGTGATAAGGAGAGTTCGGATCGTGAGCTTCTAGCCAAGGCACGCTACTTTCGGGAAAAGACCCGTGAAGCGGGAGTACTGTTTTTTCTGAACGACAGGCTCGATATTGCACTTCTTGCTGATGTGGATGGTATGCATGTGGGGCAAGAAGATTTGCCGCCCATGGAGGTTAGAAAACTGCTCCCTGATATTTTGATTGGTTTTTCCTGTAATACCGAGGAGCAGACAAAAGAGTTGGGGCAAGAGGTGGAGCAGGGCAAAACGGCTGTCTCCTATTATAATATTGGCCCTCTTTTTGAAACAGGAACCAAAGAGGGCTTGCATCATTTTTTGGGAACTGACGGGATAGCTAATTTTTCACGTCATTGCAGCCTACCCTTCACCGTGATGGGAGGAATAAAACGTATCCATCTTGACGAACTGCTTCAGGTTGGAGTCAGAAGAATGGCTGTGGTTACAGCAATTAGTCAGGCGGAGGATATTGCAGCGGAGACAGCGATTTGGCAGCAGCGTATCGAATCTGTTCGAAGAGAGGGGAGTCATGCTTGAGGCACAAAAAGTGTTAAAGCGGGTACGGGACGAGATTGAACTCTTGGTTCCCTACGCCGTTCCAGCTGAAGATAAGGCAACGGCATTATCTTTTGTTGAGAAATTCCAAGAAGATCAGTTTGCACTAGAAGTGATTAAGGACTTTTATCGTACCCTTCCCGATGCGCTGGAAGAGGCTCTTGTTAGGATTTCTGTGGTCGAGGAAAGAGAACAGGTTTTTCTTCTTCTTTTAAGTACTACAACGCATCATTATCTCTATTTAACCAATGATGAAGGAGGGGTTTTCCTTGGTGATTGGGAGGAGGGACTGCTTGATACGCGTGTCCTTGCTTTTTATGGCTATGCAGATGCCGCGGGTTTTAAAAAAGCCAACTTTTCGATCGAAGAGTGCCGGGAGTATTCACCTCTGGAACGAATGGACGAAGATATGTGCCCTTCCTGTGGGGTGAAGGTTGGTGCTTTGCATACTCTGGGCTGTCCGGTTGAAGTTTGCCCCTGGTGCGGCGGTCAGTTAAATCATTGTAACTGCCGTTTTGAACAGCTCGAAGTTGAAGAGTTGGTTGAAGATGAAAAACTTACAGAACTTGAGGAAAAGCTTGAGAAGAAAGGCAGGATTGCCTATGCCAAGGAGCAGCGGCCTACCTTTATGAAAGAAGGGGACTCACCGGAGGTTATTTTTGAATAATCTCCGGTGAGTTTTTATGCTGGCTTGCTACTGGTCTGCAGGGTTACTTGCCATCTACATTTTGTAGATAGTGAAACAATTCTGAGTCGGCTGAAAGTATCAGGGAGGTGTTTTCCCCGATAACAGTCGAGTAACTTTGCAGTGTTTTGTAGAAAGAAAAGAACTCAGGGTCCTGGCTGTAGATGTCACCATAGATTTGGGTGGCATTTGCATCAGCCTTACCTTTGATCTCCGATGACTCTCTATTGGCTTCAGACAGAATAACCTTCAATTCCCGTTCTACCTTACCAAGAATCTCCGCCTTCTTTCCTTCACCGGTGGATCGTCTTTCTGCCGCAATACGTTTTCTCTCAGAGATCATCCGATCGTAAACCTTAATGCGAACCGACTCAATGTAGTTGACCCGTTTGAACATTACATCAAGGAGTTCTATACCATATTGAGGGGTAACTTTAGCGGCAGCTTCAAGAATCTGGTCGCTGATACCATCTCGCCCAACCTTTGGGGGGCCTTGATTATCTTTTTTCCCGGTCATGGTGTCGATTGACCAGTCTGAGCTGCGAATAATTTCAATAAGATTGTTTTTATTCACCATGTCACGGACTGTACCGTCAATGATATCATCGAGAAGTGACTGCGCTCGTGCTTCTGTTTTTACCGCCTGCATATACTGCAGGGCATTCGTGATCCGCCATCTTGCTGTCACGTCCAGGTATACATATGTTTTGTCGTTGGTTGGGATCTGGTTTGGATCGCCGTCCCAGATCTGAACCTTTTTGTCAAAATAATTTACGTCCTGTACAAATGGAAGTTTGAAATGAAATCCTGCATTTGTTTTAGGCTCTCCAATGGGCGCACCAAACTGGGTGATCATCGCTTGCTGGCCCTCTTCTACAATAAAAAATCCATCGTAGACCACGGTTATGCTAAGCAGGACCAGGCCGATAAGAAAAAATTGAATTATCTGTTTCATTGCTGGTTCCTCACTGTTTAGCGGGCGGGATAGAAACAGCAGAGCTGCTCCCCCTGCTGAGATTTAAAAGAGGCAGTGGGGTCTGCTGATCTTTGTCCATAACATAAATTGATTCCACGGTGGGAAGAACTTCCTGCATGGTTTCAAGGTACATTCGTTTTTTTGTGACTTCAGGAAAATGTTTGTACTCCGTTAAGATGGAGAGGAAACGCTGCGATTCACCCTTTGCATCATTGACTCTGGCCACGGCATAACCGTGTGCTTCCTCAACAGTTTGTAGTGCTCTACCGTGTGCTCGGGGGATTTTTTTATTGTAGATCTCTTCAGCTTCATTCACAAGTCGCTTCATATCCTGATCAGCTTCGTTTACCTCGTTGAAGGCAGGCTTAACCTGATCTGGCGGGTTAATGTCCTGAAACTGTACCGTTCCGATGGATATACCAGCATGGAGACCTTGTAGTTCTTTCTGAAGTTCCTGTTTAACATCCGCGGCAAGCAGGTCGCGGTTGGAAAGAACGTAGTCAAAGTCCATATTTCCTACGATTCTTCGGGTCACGCTTTCTGAAAGATCTCGAACGGCCTGGCGAACATCCTTGATTTGAAAAAGGTAAGTTTGCGGGTCACTCACTCTGTATTGGACGATCCAAGCAACATTGATAACATTTTTGTCAGCGGTCAACATCAGTGATTCCATGTCGTAACCACGGCGTTCAAAGCTAGTTTTCTGTCCAGGGTAGCGACTGCGAAAGCCAAATTCTTCTTTTCGGATCTCTTCCACATCAACCTTGAACAGGTGGTCAAGATAAGGGAATTTAAAATGTAATCCTGGATTGTCGGTGCGGTAATATTTACCAAGGCGCAAAACAACACCTACTTCGGCTGGATTGATTTTGTAAAAAGAGGAGTAGGCGCCTTGAAGCAGCATTACAATCAAAACGACTCCAAGGAGCTTGCTAATTGAAGCAAGCGGGCTTGGGGGTGGTGTTTTGGCGGAAGGGCCTTCTCCTGGGGTTTTCTTGGGCGAGCCAGAAAAATAATCCTGAAGCTTTTTAATTAATTGGGCCACCATTTCTTCAGGTGTCTGGGGCTTTTTCTTTTTTCCCCATGGTGGCTGTTGGTCCTGATTGGGCATGAAATATTCTCCTAATTACAGGTAAGTTTTCAGGTAATGTACAAATAATTTCTACTAAGATAAGGATTCTTCAGATGAGTGCAATGTTTTATTTTTTTATTTCATTTGTCTGTTTAGGTCTGTTCCAGTGGAGTCATGTAAATGCTCTATTCCAGGCGATAACGATCGTTGCAAGAGAAAGCAAAAAGAATGCACTCTGTACCATGATGGAGTGACGGATTTTTAAGAGTGGAGGAGTGCTCAGTATCCAGCCCATTACAAGGCCACAGCACAGGCCGAATAGATGTGCTCCAATGTCCGTCCTTTCTCCAGAACTACCGATCATGGCCAAAAGTGCGGCTCCTGCCATAAAGGGAAGGATCTGTAGATATCTTTTATCCCTCCGGTGGCCACGACTAATCATAGCAAGCATACCGATAATGGAGAATACGGCAGTGGAGAAACCGACAAAATGATGGTTTGTCCCGTGGAGTAGTACATTTATATAGTTGGCAAGCGTGGCAGTAAGCACCATTGAAAATAACCCCAGTCCATTTCCTGTGAGTTTGCAGAAGAAGTGGAAAAGAAACCCTCCAAACAGGCAATTTCCAAGGAGATGTACGGTGTCAGCATGAAGGGTGAGTGCCGTGAGTAGGCGATAATATTCGTGATTATTTATTATGGCATCCGCATCTCCTGCGCCACGTGAAAACCAGAGGGAATGTTCTGACCATGGACCTGTAACGGTGTAAAGCAGTGCCAGGCTACCAATAAGTAAGAGTGTTGGTGGCTGCAGCATGGGGGAGAAGGTATCCGTTGAGGTGGTGGGTTTTGGCGGCCAGTTTTCGTTTTCATGTAGGTACGCTTTTAGCTGGGCATCCGCCTCCGCTGCCTGCTCAGGGGCTACACTGAGGAGAAGGCTGTCCTGTGTTTCCGAGTAGTGATGGCTTATTCCTACGGAGGAGAGGGCAAGCGAACAGGAGAGGGCTTCATGCTCATTATCGGTGGCGAAGACCGTCGTTTTGTCCGGGGGCACGTTTTCTTCATGCAGGGTGCGTTTGTGGTCGTTAGGGAATGAATGAGAAGATGACATGATTTAAGAAATAGTCATTCTCTTGGCGTTTGGCAAATGCCCATTTTTTGTAACGGTTAGCATGTGTGTGTTTCCAGGTGAACCATATAGGAACATTCTTCTGTGGTGGGTGTTTCTCTATGTTCCAAAGTGGAAAGCCTGTTTGGCTGGGTGGAATGGCTTAAATGTGTTTAAGGGTCTAGGATGATACGGTAAAATGGCTTAATTTTAAGGTGGCACGTTTTGTGCTAAGACGAGGGTAATGATTAATTGAAACGGAGCACGACTCTATTAACAATCCATTTTAAAAAGGAGCCGAAAATGTCCTCAATCGCATTGTTTAACACAATTTTTGTCGAAGAAAAAAAGGTTAGAGAACAACTTGCAGCAGCCACTGATTTTCGTATTATTCAGGATAGTCATATTATAAATGAAGTATCCAGAAGATACAATGTGGGGGAAGAGAAGGTGGAGAGAGCACTCTATGGTCCACCGTCAGTTTTTAATACATTTACGCTCGAACGGGAAAAAATAACAAGCTACCTGAAGGTTGTTATGGCAGAGCATTTGAAAACATCGGGAATTATCTATTCTGGTAATATCGCTCTTCTTGTTCCTTCGACCGTGACTCATGTTCTGAGAGTTGCCTTGTTTGATAAAATGAGCAACCGGATTCAGCGTGCAATGGGAGAAGGTATTAAGGAAAAGAATGCTGTAAAAGTAATAAAGAAGAATGACAGCAGCGCAGCGGGATGGGCAGACTGTCTGCATAAAAAAGAAGTAATTGACCCTTCACTTTACGATATAGTTGTTCCCATGGGGGAAAATTTCCCGGAATCTGCAGTGAAGTTGATTCTTGAAAACTATCATAAGCCCGCTATCCTTGAGCAGGATGCATCCCGTCAGACTGTGGCAAATATGGAGCTTGGGGCATTAGTTGAACTCGCACTGGTCGACAAGGGCTATACCACAGAGGTCAGAAGTTTCAGTGGTGAAATAACCCTACTTGTTAATAAAAGTGTTTCTAGCTTTTCAAAACTCGCAAATACCCTGACTGGAATAGCAGAAAATGTGGACGGTGTTCATGCTGTCAAGGTTCTTGCCGGCAAGGATTATCACGTATCGGTATACCGAAGCCAGGAGTTTACTCTACCGCCTAAGGTGTTGCTGGTTGATGATGAACAGGAGTTTGTACAGACATTGTCCGAGCGGTTGAATACACGTAACTATGGATCTTACCCGGTTTTTGATGGGGAGCAGGCCCTTGAACTCTTAGTCAATGAGCTTCCCGATGTGATGGTTCTTGATCTGAAAATGCCTGGGATTGGCGGCGTTGATGTCCTTCGCAGGACAAAAGAATCCAACCCTGGAATTGAGATTATTATTCTTACTGGTCATGGCTCCGAGGAAGATAGGACGACTTGTATGGATCTTGGTGCGTATGCGTATTTGCATAAACCCGTTGATATTTCTCAACTCACTGAGATAATAGACGAGGCTCATGCGAAGATTGCAGCAGCAAAAATGGCACATATTTAAAATAGTATTTTATTAAACCAATCAAGAGGGAGGATGATATGGATGGTTTATTAGCAGCAAAAGTCTTGCTCGTCGATGACGAAAAAGAGTTTATCGATCTTATGTCTCAACGACTTGAAACCAGGGGGCTAAAAGTTGTGGCGGTCGTAAGTGGCGAGGAGGCCGTGACCGAGGTGAGTGATCATAGTTTTGATGTTGCTGTGGTTGATCTTGCCATGCCGGGAATAGATGGCATTGAGACTCTGAAGCAGATAAAGGCAGTACGCCCTGATATCGAGGTCATTATGCTCACCGGGCAGGCCACTGTGAAGAGTGGAATTGAAGCGATGAAACATGGGGCCAATGATTTTCTTGAAAAGCCAGTGGATCTGAATGTTTTGATGGAAAAAATATGGGCTGCCAAAAGAGAAAGAATGCTTGTTCTTGAAAAGAAGAGCGCAGCGGAAATGAAACATATTTTAATCAGTAAGAGCTGGTAACTAAAAAACAGCCTCTATTAGAGAAGTACTTTTCCCCTAACTACCTGAAAAAACGTAGTGGGATTGCAGGATAATCCCATACAGGTGAGGTGCGTCTACTGTTTGAGACCTCGGTTATTCGCAGAGTATTTTAACGAAAATCAGACGCTGCAGGAGGTAATATGGGCATGTATGCCTTTTCTGCAGGAAGGGGGGAGGATCAACTGAGATACGTCACATTTTCACTTCTGGCTGATCCCCATATCTTACAATCTGGTGATGATGACACATCGAAAAGCTTATACTGTCCCTGTCGCTGACAATGGCAATGTTGTTGGTGGCTTACGTCTTGGGAAGATCTTCCATGCGATGTGCACCACTTACTGTGAACTATAATAATACAATAGAACTATTCAGCGAGGATATACAAATGACTGCTGCAGAGTCTCAAGCTATAAGCCTTCCCGAGGCCAAGGAACCGTTTAATGTGAAACGGCTTCTCTGTATGTTTTTAGGCATAGGGTTATTTTGTTTTGTCTACTACTGTCCACCCTGGCCCGATGCCATCGACCCAATGGGAGAACATTTTGCTCTCAGCCAACAGGCAAAAGGAGCAATTGGTATTTTTTTGCTGGCTGCAGCCTGGTGGGTTTTTGAAGTTGTCCCTATCGGTGTTACAAGTCTTACCATCGGTGTTCTCCAGGCACTGTTTATGATTCGTGATCCCAAGGTTGCCTTTAAAGATTTTATGGATCCTTCGGTTCTTTTTATCTTCGGTTCCATTGTTATCGGTATGGTGTTCACCAAGACCGGGCTGACCAAACGAATAGCCTATAAGATGCTCTCCATTGTCGGAGAAAAAACCAGTATGATCTATCTTGGCTGCTTTGTTATGACAGCAGCTCTTACCCATGTGATGGCTCATACTGCTGTTGCTGCCACCATGTTCCCATTGCTTATGGCCATTCATTCTCTCTACTCAGATGATGATAATCCAACTCAATTCGGCAAGGGGCTTTTTATCGGTATGGCATATGTTGCCGGTGCAGGGAGTATTGTTACACTTCTTGGCGCGGCACGTGGTGCTGTTGCCCTTGGTTTCTACAAAGATATCATGGGGATTGATATCAGTTTCTTCAAATTGACCTGGTATATGTTCCCCGTTGGCTGGATTATGACCTTTGCCCTCTGGGGGTTTTTTATGCTTGTCTTCAAACCAGAACGGGCACGAATCCCGGGGTTGAAGAAAAAAGCCAGCAGAATGTATCTGGAACTTGGCAACTGGAGTAGAAAGGAAATTATAACAGCAGTTATTGTTGGTCTGACAATTCTGATTATCGCACTCAAAAATTTCATCCCTGCTCTGTCAGGATTGCATAAAACAGGCATCCTGCTCTGTTCCACAATTGGATTCTTTCTCTTTAATATTCTCGATGTTGATGATCTTGAAGAGATTCCCTGGAATATTATTCTTCTTTTTGCCGGTGCCATGTCCATTGGTTTCTGTCTCTGGGAGACCGGTGCAGCCAAGTGGATGGCCGTAAACTGGTTAGTGCTTTTCCAGAGCTCTCCTCCAATCGTCTTTATTCTTGGCATGGCCTTCTTCGTTATGATGATGACAAATTTTATCATGAACGTTGCAGCCATTGCGATCTCCCTGCCGGTGGCGCTGGTTATTGCCCCCTATCTTGGAGTCGGTGGTGAGGTGATTTTATTCTCTTCACTCGTGGTTGCGGGTATGCCATTCCTGTTACTTGTTGGTGCGGCACCTAACGCAATTGCCTATAATTCCAGGCAGTTTACTACTGCGGAGTTTTTCCTCTGGGGGCTTCCGGCAAGTGCAATTCTTATGCTGGTTACCTGGCTTGCAGTTGCAGTTATCTGGCCACTGATGGGAATGGAGATTTATGTACCCAGAGTGATGTAAGCAAAGGGCTCTCAAGAATTCGTCTGCAAATTGTCTGTGGCAGATTGTATGGACTTCCACAGGAGTGCTGGCTGCCAGGTTTTTATTGAAGATTATGAAACGAGAGGAACGGTCTGATGAAAGTATTATGTAAGCTATTGTTGCAAGTACTTGTGACTCTAGGAATACCGGGACTAGTCATGGCATCCGGTGGCGCAGGAGGGAATTATATTGATCTTACCAGTAGCTGGGTGGGATATACTTCACTGCTGATCTTTGTGGTTGCCTACGGTTTTGTAATGGCTGAAGAGTATACCAATATGCGTAAGTCTAAGCCTGTTTTGCTAGCTGCGGGAATAATATGGGGCATTATTGGCTGGGTTTATGCAAGTCATGGCTTTACTCATGCTGCTGAAATTGCAGTACGTCATAATATCCTTGAATATGCTGAACTTTTTCTCTTCCTGCTGGTGGCAATGACCTATATCAATGCCATGAAAGAACGGATGGTTTTTGAAACCCTGCGAGTCAGGCTGGTCTGTGCCGGATTTTCTCTTCGCCAGATCTTTTGGTTGACTGGTCTTCTTGCCTTTTGTATCTCGCCGGTGGCCGACAACCTGACAACTGCTTTGCTTATGTGTGCTGTGGTTATGGCCATAGGGAAGGATAATGCGAAATTTGTCAGCCTTGCCTGTATTAATATCGTAGTTGCTGCCAATGCCGGAGGCGCTTTTAGTCCCTTTGGTGATATTACCACCCTTATGGTGTGGCAAAAAGGGATTGTCAGCTTCGGAACGTTTTTTAATCTCTTTCTTCCATCCGTGGTGAACTGGATGATACCTGCTGCGATCATGAGTTTTGCAGTGCCTAAGGTCAATCCCGCTAGCTGTGAAATCAATGTCAAATTAAAACGTGGCGCCTATGTGGTCATTGGTCTCTTCCTTTTGACCATTGCTACAGCCGTCAGTTTTCATAACTTTCTCCATCTACCACCTATGATGGGAATGATGACAGGACTTGCCTATCTGAAATTATATGGTTTCTATCTGAAAATAACCCACAAGAATGGGAAAGACAGTCCGGGGTACGACCCTGCAAAGGCTGAAGAACGACTGGGTGATACGGTGGCCTTTGATGTGTTTAGAAATATTGCCAGAGCCGAGTGGGATACATTGATGTTTTTCTACGGTGTTATTCTCTGTGTTGGGGGGCTTGGTTTTATTGGATATCTTGGCATGGCTTCCCAGGTGCTGTATGTGAACTGGGGGCCAACAACTGCAAATGTTCTGGTCGGCTTTTTTCTGCCATTGTTGATAATATTCCCATTATGTTTGCAGTGCTTTCCATGCAGCCTGATATGTCCATGGGACAATGGTTGCTGGTGACGCTTACTGCAGGAGTTGGTGGCAGTTTGCTCTCCATCGGTTCCGCTGCGGGGGTTGCTTTGATGGGACAGGCTCGTGGCATGTATACCTTTGGCGGTCATCTGAAGTGGATGCCGGTAATCGCTCTTGGTTATTTTGCCAGCATCGCAACGCATTTCTTTGTTAACGGTCGCTTTTTTTAGAGAGAAGTGCCTCTGTTATAGGCTTCCCCTCCTGCCCGGTCACCTGGAGCTGTCCCGGTGGTCGGGCAATTTGCCAAGGGGAGAAAAGTATATACTTGAACTTTGAAAAAAAGTACCATGTGTTTCACATTGGAACGAAGCTAGGTCGTTTTAGGAAAATATCTACACAACGTGTGAGAAATGAATATAGAATCAACACTCCAGAATGTATCCGTCGTTGGTGAGTTGTTAAATGGTATCCCCCATGGTGTTGCCATTCTTGATACCAACCTTTGTATAGTGCGAATGAATCGGTTTCTTGAGGCGATGACCGGCTATATCACAGATGAGGCAAAAGGGGTTTATGGTGAGTTTGTTCTCCGGACAAACCTTGGTTCCAGAGATCTGGTGTGTAAGAGGGTGCTGAAAAACGGTGAGTCTGTTTCCATCGATGGAAATATTATTAATCGTAGGCGAAAGAAAATCCCCGTTCATTTTACTCTTAGCCGTCTTCACGATGGGAAGGGAAAACCTTTAGGAGTACTTATTGTCTTAGAAGATAGTTCCGTGATGAAGGTTGAGAAATTGGGCCACCAGGAACAATCTATCCGCACCGAAATTATAGGCCACAGTTCGCAGATAGAAAAAGTTTTTGAACTGATGTCTGTGCTCGCCCGTACCGATGCCTCGGTACTTATTACCGGAGAAACAGGTACCGGTAAGGATCTGATAGCAGAGGCATTACATAAATCATCACCACGTGCCAGACAGCCATTTATCAAGGTGAACTGCGGTGCGCTTCCCGAAGCTTTGCTCGAATCGGAACTTTTTGGCCATGTTAAAGGTGCGTTCACCGGGGCTGTTACTGAAACCGTAGGTATGTTTCGTCTTGCACATAAGGGAACGATTTTTCTCACTGAAATTGGCGATCTGTCGCTTCCTTTGCAAGTCAAACTTCTTTCTGTGCTCGACGATCAGGAGTTCTTTCCCGTTGGAGGGAGCAAGAAAGTAAAAGTTGATGTACGTGTCATTGCTGCCACTCACAGATTACTTAGGGATGAAGTACAGCATGGCCGTTTTCGTGAGGATCTTTTTTATCGATTAAACGTGCTGCATCTGCACACTCCGCCTCTTCGCGAACGTGATGGGGATATCCGCCTTTTACTTGATCGTTTTTTAAGACGCTTCAGTGCAAAGCTTGGCAGAGATGTCACTGATTTTAGTGCGGAAGCACTTGCTGTCCTGACCCAGTATCCATATCCAGGAAATGTTCGTGAACTGCGAAATATTGCAGAATATTCTGCCAATATATGTCAGGGCACGGCGGTCGAAATAAAGGATCTGCCTCTGTATATGTTTCGGGCAGCAGAATCGCAGGAGACACCTGAAGTTGTGAGATCGAGGCTGGATGACTCCTTGATTTTGCCGGAAGTGGTAAAAAAGGTAAGTCCGGTCGCAGGAGGTTGGATTGAGATGGAAAAAGAGATGATACTTGATGCTCTCAGGCAGTGTGGTGGAAATAGATCAAAGACCGCAGTTGTACTCGGTTGGGGAAGGACAACGCTTTGGCGAAAACTTAAGAAATATAAAATGGAATAGGGGAGCGTGCAGGATATGAAAATTATGATTACAACCCGTGGTGATTTTATTTCTCCTCGATTTGACCTGAGTTCAGAAGTTCTTATTGCAACCTGTTATGACCAGCAATTGATGGAGGAACCACGCTCGTTGCTGCTTTCCGATGTCTCAGCTGAGATACTCTGTGACCTAGCTCTGAAAGAAAAGGTGTCCGTTGTTGTTTGTGGAGGGATTGAGGAAGTACATTATCAGTTTTTAACCTGGAAAAAAATCACGGTTATTGACTCTGTTATCGGCCCCTATAACGATGTACTGCAACTGGCTGTGAATAGTGGTCTGATGTCGGGTACCATATTGTCCGGTGTAAATTCAAGGGAGGTTGCATCATGAGCCAGGAATCGGGATGGTTAACAAAAATTCTTCCCTTTCCTCCCTGTGAGCTTGGAAATCCTAAAGCTTTAAATAAAGGATATAAAAGGTTCTCAAGGGGACTCTGTGCTATTTTGACCATATTGGTTCTTATTCCACCGATCATAATATCAGCCCTGTCACATAATCAGTATCAGCAACTTCTGGAAGCAGAGGAACTTGATCAGCTGGTGCTGAATCTTGAAGTGGCACAGAGCGCCATTGAGGCCTTTGTAGGTGAGTTAAAATCAGTCGTTAAATTTATAGGAAGCAGTGATTGCTACAAGAAGTTGCTGAACCCAAAAGATCTAGAGAAAGTTCTGCTTCGCATGCAAAAGGAATATCCCGGGGTTGTGGATATTCAGGTGATTGAGTCGGATGGTATGCAGAAGGCTTATGCTGGGCCCTACGAATTACAAAGACATGATTACAGAAATCAGAGATGGTATAAGGAGGTTCTGGAACGCGGGGTTTACATCAGTCATATTTTTTCCGGGTTCAGAAATGTCCCTCATTTTGTTATTGCAGTAAGCCGGAATGCTACCCCAGAAGAGGAAAAGTGTGTTTTACGGGTAACCATCAATGCGAGCACTTTGCAGGATTTTGTTGATACCATTGACTCTGGCTATGCCGATGATATGTTTATGGTTGATTCCAAACATGTTGCGCAGACGGAACCTCAGAAGTATGGCGTGCTTGGAGGGCCCTGTGTCCTCCATGACAAGCACGCAAGCGAGGGGGAAAGTTCCCAGGATTATATGTCGAAAAATGATGTGATACTTATTGATTCTCCCGGAGTTGCTGTTTTTCAGAAGATATTTGATGGGCAGCGCATCAATCATGTCGTTGCTGATTTACTCAATACGCCATGGAAACTGGTGATGGTGAAAGAGCGCTATCTCTATGCGAATACGTGGATGCTCTTTAAAATCAGACTGGTAATCATATTCCTTTCCTGCACCATTGTGGCATGTTTTGTCATTGTGGAGATCAGTCATGCACTCACTAATCATATCCGTGTGTTGAATAAAAAACGACAGCAACTGTACAGTGAAGCGGAGCATACGGATAAACTTGCATCCATTGGTAGGTTAGCGGCTGGAGTGGCCCATGAGATTAATAATCCACTGGCGATAATCAATCAAAAGGCAGGTCTTGTGGAGGACCTGATGGAGTTCTCAGACGATTTCCCCAATAAAGCTATTATAGTGGAAAATGTTGGCGGTATTCAGAGCAGTGTGGAGCGATGCAAAACCATTACCCATCGTTTGCTTGGATTTGCTCGTCAGAATGATGTTGTCACAGAGGAGATTGATGTTAATAGTACCCTGCGGGAGGTTGTTGAGTTTCTGGCAAAAGAGGCGACCTATAATCAGATAAAAATAGAATTCAATCTGTGTGATAGCGTGAAGAAAATATGGAGTTCCCGTGGTCCCTTGCAGCAGGTTTTTCTCAATATTATAAATAATGCAATCGATGCCATAGGAAATGGTGGAGACATAATTTTGTCCAGCAAGCAGATTAACGAAACGACTCTTCAGGTGACAATTGTAGATGATGGACCGGGTATGCCTGCAGAGGTTCTGCCACATATTTTCGAACCATTTTTCACCACAAAAGAAACAGGGAAGGGGACCGGGCTCGGGCTCTCTATTACGTACGGTCTGGTGCAAAAGTTAGGTGGCAGTATCAAGGTGAAATCAAAGCTTGGCAAGGGGACTATTTTTAGAATTGCACTACCAGTACGACATAGTGAATCGGAACGTTTTAACTCCAAACTTTAGGGTGATTAAATGATAAATTCAAAAGTGTTGGTAATTGATGATGAAGTCGAATTTGCTTCGACCCTGTGTCAACGTTTGAAACTCCGTGGTATTGTTGCCTTTGATGTGCATAGCGGAAGCGAGGGGCTGGTGAGCCTGGTGAAGATGAATCCTGGGATCGTTATTCTTGATCTGAAAATGCCCGATATGAGTGGTCTTGATGTTCTTACGAAGATTAAGGAATATGACCCCACAATAGAGGTCATCATGCTTACCGGGCATGGATCAACCGGATCTGGCCTGGAGGCGAAGGAAAAGGGTGCCTTTGATTGTATTATGAAGCCCGTTGATCTGGCAGAACTTGTAGCTAAAATGAAAACCGCTGACGAAAAACGCAGCAAGGTGTAGGACTCTTATGGATGCAGGTATGGAAAACAGTATTCGACAGGAGCAGATTGAGTCGTTTGGTCGTCTGATGGCAGGGCTTGCCCATGATATGAAAAATCATCTCGGTATTATACGGGAATCGAATGGCTTGATGGATGATATTCTTGCAATGGGTGCTTCGGGTGAAGATGCAAAAATGGTGGAACGATTGCAGAAGTCAATTGCAGCCATAGAACGAAGGGTGGTTCTGTCAGCAAAGATGATGCACCATCTCAGTGGTCTCGCACATCGGACGGATTCTCCCCTTTCTTCCTTTTTAGTGAATGAATTGATAGAAGAGGAGTATACCTTTTTGGAGCGTTTTTCACGGCTGAAACAGATTGGAATTACTTTCGAGCTTCGGGATTTGCTCCCCGCAGTGTATAATGACCCATCGTTGCTGCAGCATATTTTTTACAGGGTGTATGCAACATGTCTCGATCTCTTGGAAAACCAGCAAAAAATGACTATTGCAACGGTACAGGAGGGGAAAAATGTGGTGATTGTACTTACTCTGCCTGAGGGAGTACCTGCAACGGATTGTGAAGTTTTTCAAGAGAAGAAGCTTCTTGCTGCAATTGATAAGATAAATGGCCAGCTGAAAGTTGTGGAGCAGGGTCATATGGAAGTCAGGCTCACGGTAGCTTCTTTACCTCTGGGTGAACAAACGTCGTTCAACAAATAGGAATTTCGCTAGCCGTAATTAATTGTATGATATATCTGGCAATTTTAACAAAAATAAAGAATGCATGCACCGATCTGCTTCCTATCGTTCTGGTGATTGCATTCTTTCAGGTTGTGGTCATCCGCCAGCCTCTGCCCCAGATGGGAGAGGTTCTTTTTGGAACTCTGTTGATTGTGCTTGGCCTGAGTCTTTTTATTCAGGGGCTGGAAATGGGGCTGTTTCCCATCGGTGAAGCCATGGCTCAAGCACTTGCCAGAAAAGGAAGCCTCTTCTGGCTCCTTCTGTTTGCCTTCGCGCTCGGATTTTCAACCACCGTTGCAGAACCGGCTCTTATTGCAGTTGCAGCCAAAGCTGCAGAGATTGCAGGGCAGGGCGGGCTTATCGATCCAAGTCCGGAATCCTTGAATCAGTATGCCTTTGGGCTTCGTATGTCCGTTGCGTTTTCCGTGGGGCTTGCCATTCTTATCGGTGTTATGCGTATACTTCGTGGCTGGCCAATTCATTATCTGATTATCGGCGGGTATGTGCTTGTGATGCTAATGACCATGATTGCCCCAAAGGAAATTATTGGTATTGCCTACGATGCTGGTGGGGTCACCACTTCGACAATAACGGTCCCGCTTGTTGCCGCACTCGGCGTCGGGTTGGCTTCGACAATTCGTGGCCGTAGTCCTCTGACCGATGGCTTTGGTCTTATTGCCTTTGCATCTCTTCTGCCGATGATATTTGTTATGGGGTATGGACTTTTGATTTTTAAATAGGGTGAATTTTGATTTGGGGAAAGAAATCGATTTATTGGGTAACCTAAGCAGGCTGAAGCTGTTGAAGTTGAAGGCAGAAGGGAAAGAAGAACTGCTCTCAATCCTTCTACCTTTAGCCCTTAGATTTTTGCCTCAACAGAGAAACTTGCATAAAAACATTATAAGCGAACGAAGCGAACGAAACCTGTGGAATTTATAAAAGAGTTCAGTGCTATATTACTTGCTACTTGTCGAGATGTGATACCCATCATCGGACTGATTACTGTTTTTCAACTTCTGGTGTTGCGTCAGAAAATTCCCAACTTACGCCGTCTTGTCGTTGGTGGGGTCTATGTTGTTCTTGGGCTAGCACTGTTTCTTGCCGGTTTGGAAAAGGCTCTTTTTCCACTGGGAAAAATAATGGCATCCCAACTTTCAGATCCTGCTTTTATCTATGGTACAAAAGAGGTTGTTAGCAATGTCGACTGGACTGCGTACGGCTGGATATATCTTTTTGCAGCAATGATAGGTTTTGCAACGACCATTGCTGAACCTTCTCTTATTGCAGTTGCATATAAGGCCAACGAAGTCTCTGCAGGAACTATTTCTACCTGGGGTCTGAGAATTACCGTGGCAATTGGTGTTGCCTTCGGCATTAGTCTCGGAACCTTTCGGATTGTTACCGGTACCCCGCTATATCTGTATATTTTGGTGGGGTATGTAATTGTTATTATACAGACAATATTTGCCCCCAAGAGTATTGTAGCTCTCGCCTATGACTCAGGAGGGGTGACTACTTCCACGGTGACGGTGCCGCTTGTAGCTGCACTTGGTCTTGGACTTGCTGCTACTGTCCCTGGCCGGAATCCAGCACTCGATGGCTTTGGACTTATCGCTTTTGCGAGTCTTTTTCCAATTATTGCGGTGATGGGGTATGCTCAATTGATGGATTGGAAGACAAAACGTAATAAATAAGAATGGTAACTTTAGCGTGTTGTATTTTATCAAAAAAAAATCGAGAAGCACGTCATTCCCGAGTGTAGTTATCGGGAATTCATTATAAAAAGACTCGATTCCCGATAACTACATGCGGGAATGAACTGTGCGTAAAGTAGTAGGGATTTCAAATCACAATATACACAAGCAGAGCATAATCGAAGACTACACTGAATAGTTACTAACAATGGAGATATGGAATGCGCTTTAAACTTATCCTGTCCTCGGTCAAACCAGGAATTACAGATGCAATTGTTGATGCGGCAAAAGCTGCAGGGGCAACTGGGGCTACAATTATTCCGGCACGGGGTACTGGTATCCGTGAGGCAAAAAGTTTTTTTGGGCTGTCTCTTGAAGCCCAGACAGATATTATTATGTTTCTTGTTGAAGAGCATTGTGTGGAAGAAATCCTTAGAGCTATCAAAGAGTCTGGAAAATTCCATGAACCTGGAACTGGGATCGCTTTTGTCATGCCCGTGGAACATGTTGTCGGTCTTGAAAGTCAGATGGAAAGATTTAAAGAAGATGTGCGAGAGAGTTATTTTTAACCCTCTCCTGAATTAAAAACATGTATGTTTCTCTAACTGGAGGCAATTAGGTGTCTGATAAAAAAACAGTGATACGGGCAGAAGATGTGATGGAGAGGAAGGTTGTATACATTGATGGTATGGCCACAGCTCGTGAGGCTGCTGCAAAAATGCGTTCCGAACGGAGCAGGTGCCTTCTTGTTGAGAAGCGGCATGCCGATGATGCCTGGGGCATTGTGGTTGTACAGGATTTCATTAAAGGGGTGCTCGTGGCAGGCCGTACGCCTAGTGAAGTGAATATTTATGAAATTATGACAAAACCTGTTATCACAGTACCGGCCGATATGGATATCCGCTATGTTGCCAGATTACTCTTTCACGCGGGTATTCGAAGAGCACCGGTGGAGAAAAATGGAGATATAATAGGTGTGATTTCTCTGTCCGCTTTAATTCTTGATAATGAACTTTTCTAGTGAAACCTGGTAGGAATGGCAAAAAATGATATTCCCGATCCCATCTGTATGACCTGCGGGGTGTCGGGAGAGACAAGTTGTAAACAGGGTAAAACTTTTTATCGGTGTGGGAATTGCGGCACCGAGATGAGATATATGCCTGCCGGAGAATTGTTGAACTCCGGAAGTAAAAAAGCCATAGAAAACAATGGCTGGGCTCTTCGTTTTTCCGTTAAAAGCTCGGAACTTTACTCTGGTCAGGCAATGTTTATTCTAGGCATTGCAATTGTGACTCTTACCCTTATTTTCCTGTGGCTTGGAAAACTCGATAGCGATGCCGCTCTTTGGAGTGCAGGTTCTGGGATTTTTCTGAGCCTTATAGGGAAAAGAAAGTCGATTATTCAAAAAAAGAAAACCCGGTTGATTCTTTCGCGCTATCCCTATTGGAAACAATAACCTTCCCCATGTCCCATTCGTATTAATGTCTTTTTAGAAACTTGTGTACTCATCCCTGTGAACTCCTGGTATCTCAGGAAATTCTCGTGTGTGCTTGAAAGGCTGGTGGGTATGCTGTTAAATTACGCTGGACATTTATATCAAAAGAGTTAAAGAAGCAGAGTCAGCAGCAGGAAGCAGAGAGTAAATGGTGAACCGCTTCTCTTGATGTTGCACAAAAAAAAAGGTCTGTAATCGATAACGATTACAGACCCTGTTTTAATTTGGTGCCGAAGAGAAGACTCGAACTTCCACGAGCATGCGCCCACTAGACCCTGAACCTAGCGCGTCTACCAATTCCGCCACTTCGGCAACGGTGGTAAATATGCTTGTCCTGAAGGGATTTGTCAAGACTTTCTTCATGGGGACAGCAAAAAAGAATAACTTTAAGACTTCCCTTAATACGTACAGATTTAAAAAGAGTGAAATGAAGATATACAGAGACCTTACTGAGATTACAGAAACTTTTACAAACGCTTGTGTGACCATTGGCAACTTCGATGGTGCTCATCTGGGGCATCAGCTTTTATTTGCTGAAGTTGTGCAGCGGGCGTATCGGTGCAACGGGACAAGTGTTGCGGTGACTTTTGATCCACATCCGCTGCAGGTTCTGCGCCCGCAGGGTATCAAGCTTATTTCCACCTGTGATCAGAAAATTGAGCTTATTGAACATGCGGGGATTGACGTTCTGATCGTTATCCCATTTTCCATGGAATTTGCCGGAATTACGGCTGATTATTTTATTAATGATATTTTATTGAAAACCATCGGGGTAAAAGAGCTTGTTGTTGGCTATGACTATGCCTTTGGAAAAAATCGCGTTGGCAATATTGAATTCTTAAAAGCGCAGGGAGCGGCGAAGGGTTTTTCTGTGACGGTTGTAGCGGCCCATTATGAAAAGGATTTTCTAGTTAGTTCTACAATAGTCCGGGAATTGGTTGCAGATGGCAGAATGGTCGATGCCAGGACACTTCTTGGACGATATTATCAAATCCGAGGTGAGGTTCAGCTTGGCCAGCAGCGTGGTGGCAAGGAAATTGGCTTTCCAACGGCAAACCTGAATATGGAAAAAGAGGACCTCATTCCAAAGATGGGCGTCTACGTATGTCAGGTTATTTGTGATGGAAAATGTTATGGAGGAGTTCTTAATATTGGCTTGAATCCCACCTTTGGTGAAGATCGTCTGGTGGCAGAAACGCACATCTTTGATTTTAATCAGGATATTTATGGCAAGCCCATTAAGGTCAATCTGCTGCAATTCTTGCGCAGTGAAAAGAAGTTCTCGGGCATTGCAGAACTCTCGACACAGATCTCAAAAGATGTGATTATTGCAAGAAAGATTTTGAAGGAGCAGCAGAAAGAACTGATTCTCTCCTGCGAAGAGCGTTTTAACTGCTAGCTTCTGTGTACCAATGAGTGGTCCCGGTAGGCTTACCGTGGATAGTGTGCCCGGGATCTGCTTTTAATACACCCTCATATTTTTTCGGAGTCTGCGCGCACCTTTTTCTTATCATAGATTTTCAGGAGTAAAGCCCTAACGTGAAGCCTCTGTTACGATCCGGATATTTTCTTCTTGCATGTCAGCGGATGGTGTCTATAATGTAGTCGCTCAAGCTTTGTAGCAAATAAGCAACTGTAATGTTTTGGGTTGTTGGTTGCCTATCAATTTTACCTTAAAATGTAATACTTTAAAACATACTGAATCAGAGGGCCATCATGTCAGAAGAAAAAAATATTGAAAAGTTAAGCGAAGATTTGCCAACAGTTATCGCGGAGATGGAAAAAAAGTGTAAACAAAATCCCGATAATGTTGTCACTCAGCATCATCTTGGCCTTGTCTATATGAAGGCTGGCCGGATTGACGAAGCCATTGCATGTCTTGAGCATTGTATTGTGATAGATGAGCAGGCCAATCAGCCCATGATCAACCTTGGAGCAATTTATTTTGGCCAGGGAAATCTGGAAAAGGCTCAGGAATTGAATGAAATGGCTATTAAAGTTCAGCCGGATACTTCAGCACAGGCCCATGCGAACCTCGGGCTTATTTGGCAGCATCGCAATGAACTGGATAAATCCATTGAGTCCTATGAAAAGGCTATTCAGTATGATCCTAAACTTGCCACCGTGTGGATGAATCTTACCTCTGTACTGACCATGAAAGGTGAAGATGATCGTGCTTTAAAGGCCGCCACTAAAGCAACGGAACTGGAACCTGATTCAGCCCTTGCTCAGAATAATCTGGCCGTTGCCCTCTTCTTCAGTGGTGACTACGCTGCTGCCAAAAATCACGTGGGTAAAGCTACGGAACTCGGTTACTCCGTGGATCCCAAATTTATTGCGGGTCTTGAAGAAAAATTAGCGTAGTCCTATGAAAAATCCAAAAATTACCTCGGCTCCATGGTGTCCGTTTTGCGGCCAGAAAGTTGGCCGTGCAACCGATGGTATCGAGCGAAAAATGCAGGAGTTTCAGGTGGGGCGCTGCCAGTGTGGGGCCGTCTATTCTTGTGATCCAACCGGGCACAATATCGGATCTGCCATGGTGGAAACGCTGGTATTTGCCTGTAATGATAACTGGGATTTTGCCTGGGATCTGATGCCGGAAGATGATTACCTGACCGGTAGGGTGGAAGACTATGATGAAACGACCCATCAGGTCGTAAATACACGTAATATCGATGGTCGTCCTGTACGTGGCGTCCTGTACTTTGTACGACTTCATACTGAAATCGCTGAAGTTGCTAAGCGGGTTAAAGAGAAGAAAGATGCTCTGGCACGTGAGGCTACGGAGCCCATATTAGCAGATAGTGTTACGGCAATACCGACTCCGGAACCCCAGCTTGATCCCAAGCGGGTGAAGCTTAAGGCCACAAAGAAGGGAGTCAAGGAGGCGCGGGATGAAGGTGATATAGACCTCTTGGTAACGCTCTGTTTTGATAACAGAAAGACCCTGCGTCTGTTGCAACGTCTGCTGTATGATGTTGATGAGGCGCGGCGCTGGGAGACAGCCTGGGTTATTGGCCAGGTCTGTTCACGGGTTGCCACTAAGATGCCTGGGCAGGTATCCGAACTTATTCATCGTCTTTTTGAAGTATGCTCAGATTCGGCGGCGGCTCCCTGGGGAATGATTGAGACTCTCGGTGAGGTTATTGCTGGTCGTCCAGATGTCTTTGGTGCTTTTACACGACATCTGCTGAACTACATGGGGGATGAATCTACCCAAGTTCAGGTTGTGTGGGCCCTATCCAAAATTGCCGCTAAAAGACCAGATCTTATTCGTGAGACCCCATTTTTCAATCTGTTTCACTTCTTGAGCCATCCAAATCCTCAGATGAGAGGCCATGTGGTGCAGCTTCTTGGGCGAATCAGGGCAAATGAGGTGAGTATGCAGTTAATGGAACTCAGTAATGATCAGGAAAAATTGATTATATGGGAAGAGAAAAATCCCGTGGAATATACTATTGCTGAGCTGGTGCAAGTGGCTTTGAAGCAGATTAGTGAAGGAGACAATAAAAATGATTAGTAATATCCAGCCAATGGCTGACATAAAAAAAGCTGGCCAGAAAGAAGAAAAAAAACGTTCTTCCAATCCTATTCAAGCAGAATATGACGATGGAATTGAATTCCTCAAAGAAGATGATCTTACTCAGGCAGCTGTCGCTTTTCATAATGTGCTGATGGCCTATGAGGAGAAAAAACATCAGGATGGTATTGCTAATGCCTCTAACCAGCTTGGTAATGTTTGCCTGAGAAAGGGTGAATTTGAAAAAGCCAAGGATCATTATAAGCGTGCCTGGGATATTTGTGACAGATTTGATGACCCTATGAGTTTGCTCGCGCTTTCCATGCAACTCGTTGTTGTTCATCGTGGTCTGGATGAGAATGATCAAGCACTTGAGATCTGTATCGATATGCTTGAGACCCACAGTATGAATAATAATCCTCAGGGAACCGTGGCGACTCTTGAGACCATCGCAGATATTTATCTCTCTCAAGGGAACAAAGTAAAAACTGCAGACACCTATCGGACGATTGCCTCAATTCATAGTAAGTTTAAGCATAAGAGTATTGCCAAAACATTTACAACCAGTGCAGAAGAACTGGAAGCCGAAGCGTAATGTGCTGGAATTATTAAAGAAATGTTTACAGGAATAATAGAGGGTACCGGAAAGCTTCTTGCCAAACGTAATGCGGGTGGAGGGGTGGCATTTGACCTCCAGACTGATTTTGATCTCAGCAATCCCGAAGAGGGTGAGTCCATTGCAGTGAACGGAGTATGTCTTACTGCTTACAATATTGAAGGGCGCAAATTCACCGTAGATGTTTCTCCCGAGAGCCTTTCTCGTACGATACTTGGCAGGGTGAGTGTGGGGGGCGTGTTGAATATGGAACGGGCTCTTCAGCTGACCGATCGCCTTGGCGGCCATATTGTTTCTGGGCATGTTGATTGCGTGGCAACGGTAACTGAATGTCAGCCAAAAGGCGATTTTACCCTGTTTTCATTTCGGTTCCCTAAGGAATTGGGCCGGTATGTTATTGAGAAAGGCTCCATCACCATTAATGGCGTGAGTCTTACTGTAAATAGTTGCACCATGGACACCTTTGAGGTATCCATTATCCCTCATACACTTCAGGTAACAACCCTTGGAGCGCTTAGTCGTGGCAGTGAGGTAAATATTGAAGTCGATATTATAGGTAAGTATGTTGAGAAGATGCTTCTTCCAAGGGAGTATGGAGAAAAAACTCCTGGATCAGGAAGTTCTATTAATCCGGCATTTCTCGCTGAGAATGGATTTTTTTAGTGTGGAGACATCCCTTTTTGGGGATATGCTGGAATTTTTATTAAATAAGCAAAATTAATTATATAGGTTGATTGTTATGGCAGTAAGTTCAATTGATGAAGTTATAAAAGATATTCAAGCTGGTAAGATGGTAATCCTTGTGGACGATGAAGATCGTGAAAATGAGGGGGACCTCTATATGGCGGCATCTGCTGTCACGCCCGAGGCTGTTAATTTTATGGCCACTCATGGCAGAGGCCTGATTTGTCTGACTTTGAGTCCAGATCTGATTAATAAACTCGAACTTCCCATGATGGTTTCTGATAATAAATCACCATATGGAACAGGGTTTACAATCAGTATTGAAGCAACCACCGGGGTGACCACGGGGATTTCTGCCGCGGACCGAGCGCGTACCATTGAAGCGGCCGTCGCTCCCGATGCAAAGCCTTCTGATATTATCAGCCCAGGCCATATTTTTCCGCTTCGTGCACGTGAAGGTGGTGTTCTTGTTCGTCTTGGACAGACGGAAGGCTCCGTTGATCTTTCCCGCCTCGCAGGGCTTACTCCGGCTGGCGTTATCTGTGAGATTATGAAAGAAGATGGGACCATGGCAAGAATGCCAGATCTTGAAATAGTTGCAAAGGAGCACGATCTCAAGATCTGCACCATAGCAGATCTTGTGGCCTATAGACTCCGTGAAGATATTCTTGTACATCGCGCAGCAGAAGCAAGAATTCCAACGGAACATGCCGGTGAATTCAATGCTGTTGTCTATAAAAATGATGTGGATCCTTTCGAACACATCGCCTTAGTTAAGGGGAAAATTGATCCTGAGAAGAAGGTCTTGGTACGGGTGCATTCCGAATGCTTAACCGGGGATGTATTTGGATCTTCCCGTTGTGATTGTGGTGATCAGCTTCATGCTGCAATGCGCATGATTGATCAAGAAGGAACGGGCATAGTTTTATATATGCGTCAGGAAGGACGCGGTATCGGGCTTGTGAATAAATTGAAGGCCTATACCTTACAGGATGAAGGTCTGGATACCGTTGAGGCGAATCACAAACTTGGCTTTAAGGCTGATCTTCGTGACTATGGTATAGGCGCCCAGATATTACGTGACTTAGGCGTACGTAAAATGAGTCTGCTTACCAATAATCCCAAAAAGATCATCGGGCTTGAAGGCTATGGCATAGAGGTTGTTGATCGTTTCCCTATTGAGATGGCTGTCAGCGACGAAAATAAAAGCTATCTTGAGTGTAAACGCGATCGCATGGGACATCTGATCGAAGTGGACCAAAGCTGATTTTATACAGAAATCAATCCAGGAATATACGTAAGGACATCAAAAGATATGGCAAATTATATTGAAGGTAATTTAAAGGCAGATGGAAAGAAGTTCGGGATTATAGTTGCCCGGTTCAATTCTTTTATTTGTGAGAAACTCCTTGAAGGTGCATTGGACAGCCTGCTTCGCTCTGGTGCTGCGGACGATGATATCGATGTTGTTCGGGTCCCCGGTGCGTTTGAGATTCCTCTTATTGCCAAGAAAATGGCAAAATCCCAGAAGTATGACGCTCTAATCTGTCTTGGCGTTGTTATTCGAGGTGCAACTCCGCATTTTGATGTTGTTGTTAATGAAGTTTCCAAGGGATCTGCACAGGTTGGACTTGAAACTGAAGTACCTGTTATTTTTGGTGTGCTGACGACTGAAACCATTGAGCAGGCCATTGAGCGATCCGGAACAAAGGCTGGGAATAAGGGCGCAGATGTCGCTATTGCTGCCATTGAGATGGCCGATCTGGTCACTAAGTTTCAATAGGACCAATTGCATAGAGATTGATGTGAAAAAAGGGGCAGGTTGAAGATCGAATAATCGCTTCTCAGCCTGTTCATACGATTCTGAGTTGCCCTCGCTGAATAGTTAGGTTTCTTGCGGGACATTGGTGATGGTCGGATTACTGATTCTTCACTATTTAACTTTATCTAATATAGTATAATTTTTATGGGTATTCGTCGAAAATCACGTGAAGCTGTCCTGCAGTTTCTCTTTCAAGATGATTTTAAAGGTTTTGAAGCTGGGTTCGATCAAAATCTGAGTGAGCGATTTGTTGATTTCTGTTCTTTGTATGACGTGCAAAAAAAAGCGCGATCTTACGCGGTGGAGCTTCTGGAAGGCGTGTATAAAGAACGTGAAAATGTCGATGCTGTCATTTCTCAGCATGCTCGTAACTGGCGTCTTGAGCGTATCAATGTTACAGATAGAAATGTGCTACGAATAGCTGTTTTTGAAATGATCCACTGCGCAGGTGTCCCTGCAGAAGTGGCTATTAACGAGGCTGTTGAGATTGCTAAGCGTTTTGGTGCAGGCGAGTCACCATCGTTCGTCAATGGAGTGCTTGACGCGGTGAAGGAGTCATTACCTAAAGGATAGTTTGAGCGTTTTGATAGCTCTTGCAGCGAAGATTCCTTCCGCTGCTTCTACTTGTTATCTTGCATTTTTCTGTAAATCCGATTAAGACCTTATTGGTTGTCGTTGTACTTTTTTTGACAGGAAATAGTCTACCCAAGAGAGTGACCTTTTTCTTTTTTCTGTCTGTGCAATGGCAATTGTTGCGGAATTTATTTGCTTGTTGTTTCGCTTACTCTTTATAAATACACCTACTATTATCATGGCACAAGTAACCAAGAAAACTAGACCCGGTTTGAAACAGGAGGGTGTTGCCGTTTTAGGTATTTTTTTGTCTCTGTTTCTTTTCTTAAGTTTGATCTCGCCATATTTTGCAAGTGAGGGCAGCTGGGGCGGTGAGATTGGAACACTGATCTCCCAGGTCCTTACTGGGGTCGCAGGGTGGGGGGCTTATCTTTTAGCGACTCTTATGCTGCTTCTTTCGTTTCTTTTTTTCAGTCCCCGAATGTCATTTGATCGACTTCCTCAGATTACCGCAGGCCTTACCGGGGCGGTGCTCTCGTCCTGTGCTCTGTTTTCCGCTCTATCTCTGAACGATTGGGCCTCGGTTAATTCTGGAGGAATAATAGGAAAGAGTATATTTACACTCATGCAGTCTCTGGTTGGAGGACCGGGAACGGTTCTTTTTCTACTGCTGATCTTTCTTGTTTCAATCATGCTTTCTACCCAATTTTCTCCCTATCAGCTGGCTACTTTTTGCTGGCGTATGACTAAAAAAACAGGAGCTGCTCTCGGGAGTCTGTTTGTCTCCGGGAATGAGAAGAGAATTGAGCGAAAGGATGCTAAAAAGAAAGTAAAAACGGCAATTATTCAAGAGAAGAAAAAAACTGGGCCAATTGTCAGTCGAAAACAGAATGAAGCCAAAGAACCAACCGGACCTCTCCTTGGAATGCCTGTTGTGAAAGAACTTGTAAGAGCTCCCGAATCAACAGAGGAGGATGAGTTCTCCGCACGTCCGCTGGCTCGTGGGGACTGGAAACTTCCTCCCCTCAGCCTGCTTGAAAAGAATAGTGCTCAGGAAGAAGAGGTGGATAAGGAGATCTACTATCAGGTCTCCAAACAACTGGAACAGAAATTAAAGAACTTTGGCGTATCGGGTAAAGTCATAGGAATATCGCCGGGTCCTGTGGTGACAACCTATGAGTATTCTCCTGCTGCCGGAGTGAAGATTAACAAGATAGCAGGGTTGGCAGATGATCTTGCACTTGGATTGAAGGCGCAGTCCGTTCGTGTGGTTGGTTCAGTTCCTGGCAAAGCAGCGCTCGGAATTGAAATACCTAATCCAAACCGTTCCTTTGTTTATATTCGGGAGTTACTCGCATCCGAAGAGTACCGCAAAGTTGAGGATAAGCTGGCCATAGTTCTTGGACTTGACGTTGTGGGAGCGCCTTCCATTGTCAATCTGGCCAAAATGCCCCACCTTTTGATTGCCGGTTCTACGGGATCTGGAAAGAGTGTTGCTATTAACACAATTATTGCTTCCATTCTTTATAATGCAACCCCCGAAGAAGTGCGTCTTTTGATGGTTGACCCAAAACGTATTGAGCTTTCAGGGTATGAAGGGATTCCGCATCTTCTCCACCCCGTTGTGGTGGAACCAAAACTTGCATCCAGAGCTCTGATGTGGGCGGTTCGGGAGATGGAGAGGCGCTATAAACTGCTTGAAATTGCAAAAGTAAAAAGTTTTGACTCCTATAATGAAACGTCCGAGGAGAAACTTCCCTATATCGTTATTATTGTGGATGAGCTTGCAGATCTGATGATGGTCGCGTCAAAGGATGTCGAGTCCTCAATAGCAAGACTAGCTCAGATGGCAAGAGCTGCAGGTATGCATCTGATTCTGGCAACTCAGCGGCCTTCCGTTGATGTTCTAACGGGTCTTATTAAGGCAAATTTTCCTACCCGAATTTCTTTTAAAGTCTCATCAAAGATTGACTCAAGAACTATTCTTGATACTTCGGGGGCAGAGCATCTACTTGGTGCCGGTGATATGCTCTATTTAGCAAACGGATCATCCGGTCTCAAACGGGTACATGGTGCGTATATCTCCGAGGCTGATACCGAAGCTATAATTACCTTTTTAAAGGAGCAGGGTGAGGTCAGTTATGATGAGTCGGTGACAGCGGCCGTTGAAGAGGAGGAGAATGGAAGTGGTGTCGCGGGGGATGAGGAGTACGATGAACGCTATGATGAGGCGGTCAATCTTGTGTGCGAATCGGGGCAGGCTTCAATTTCCATGGTTCAACGCAGGTTACGGGTGGGATATAATCGGGCTGCCAGAATGATCGAAATGATGGAAAAAGAAGGTGTGGTTGGGCCGGCAGATGGTTCGAAAGCACGTGAGGTTTTTCCGCGGAAGGATTACACCCCCGAGCTCACCTAATATCGGTTGAATTTTCTTGACAATTTTTGGGCAACAATATATAAGTTCAATCTGGTTAAAAATGAGTGATGGTTCATTTAGTGGCGCGTTTTTGCTAGGGTTCCTTAACTTGTCAATATCGTATTGATTTGTGTTGGTGGAGCATTGTTAAAAAAGCCAGACTTTTTTTGATGTTCTTTTTTTTAGTCGTATAGTTGGCTCGGTCAGTTCCGGGTCGCAATAGTAAATTAACTGAGGAGGTAGTTTAATGCCAAGTTATGTAGATCCCGAGAAGTGTGACGGATGCAAAGGTGGCGACAAGACAGCATGTATGTACATCTGTCCCAACGACCTGATGGTTCTCAACAAAGAGGAAATGAAAGCATATAATCAGGAACCTGATGCGTGCTGGGAATGTTACTCTTGTGTTAAGATTTGTCCACAGGGCGCAATTTTTGTTCGTGGTTATGATGACTTCGTACCTATGGGTGGCCAGGTTCATCCAATGCGTAGTGCAGATTCCATCATGTGGACTGTTAAGTTCCGTAATGGAAACATGAAACGTTTCAAGTTCCCAGTGCGTACTACCGCTGAGGGTGCTGCAAACGCTTATCCTGGCGAGAAAGGTGGAAGCTTGGATGACGAGTGTCTGCTTCTTGAGTCCGATCTGCCAACCCCTAAGTAATTCCTATTTGTGTTTTGAGTGGAATTAGTTAGTAGTTAAAAAAAAAATTTTGAATCTATAATTAAGGAGATTTAAATATGGCGTTACCAAATAAACCTATGGGCGAGCTGAATGCCGTCGTCGATCCAGCGATCGTAGAGCATGATGTTGATGTTCTCATCGTTGGTGGTGGTATGGCTGCTTGCGGTACTGCTTTTGAAATCAAAAAGTGGGCTAGTGATGATCTGAAAATCACCCTCGTTGATAAAGCTTCCATGGAACGTTCCGGTGCTGTTGCACAGGGCCTTTCTGCTATTAACACCTACATTGGTGAGAACCCAATTGAGAGTTACGTGAAGATGGTACGTAACGATCTTATGGGCGTTGTTCGTGAAGATCTTATTTATGACTGTGGTCGTCACGTTGATGAATCTGTTAAGCTTTTCGAAGAATGGGGACTCCCTGTTTGGAAGAAAGATGCTGATGGCGAGAACCTTGACGGTTCCAAGCCTGCTGCAAGCCTGCGTGAAGGTGGAACTCCTGTACGTACCGGTAAATGGCAGATCATGATCAACGGTGAGTCTTATAAGTGCATCGTTGCTGAGCCTGCTAAAGCCGCACTTGGTGAAGAGAACTGTCTTGAGCGTATTTTTATCGTGAAAATGCTTCTTGACAAGAACAAAGCTAACCAGATTGCTGGCGCTGTTGGTTTCTCTACCCGTGATAACACTGTTCACGTTTTCCGTTGCAAGACTGCTCTCGTAGCTTGTGGTGGTGCTGTAAACATCTTCCGTCCCCGGTCTACCGGTGAAGGTAAAGGTCGTGCATGGTACCCAGTATGGAATGCTGGTTCCACCTACACCATGTGTGGTCAGGTTGGTGCTACCATGACCATGATGGAAAATCGTTTCACCCCTGCTCGTTTTAAAGATGGTTACGGACCTGTTGGTGCGTGGTTCCTTCTTTTCAAAGCTAAGGTATCTAACGGTCTTGGTGAGTTCTATGCAAATAGTGATGCTGTAAAAGATGAGCTCGAGAAGTTCATGCCTTATGGTGCTTCTGCTGTTACACCTACCTGTCTTCGTAACCATCTCATGATTAATGAGCTGAAAGAAGGCCGCGGACCAATTTACATGGCTACCGATGTTGCTTTGAACGCATTCATTAAAGAGCGTGAAGATGCAGGAATGGATCCAAAAGCTGTGAAGAAATTCTGGAAACACCTTGAGTCTGAAGCTTGGGAAGATTTCCTTGACATGTCTGTTGGACAGGCTGGCCTCTGGGCTGGTGCTAACATTGAGCCTGAGAAAGTAGGTTCTGAGATCATGCCAACCGAACCTTACCTTCTTGGTTCTCACTCCGGTTGTTGTGGTATCTGGTGTTCAGGTCCTGAAGAGGACTGGGTTCCTAGTGTTGATGGTACTCGTGCTCATAAGTACAAATGGGGATACAATCGTATGACCACAGTTGACGGACTCTTCACCGCTGGTGATGGTGTCGGTGCCTCTGGTCATAAGTTCTCCTCTGGTGCTCATGCTGAAGGACGTATCGTTGCTAAGCAGATGGTTAAATTCTGTCGCGACAATGCTGATTTCGCCCCAGAACTGAAGCAGACCCCTCAGGAACTTGCTGACGAGATCTACGCTCCAGTTAAACTGTACAACGAGCATGTTGGTGCATCTACTGCTGAGAATGTAAATCCTAACTACTGCAAGCCTGCAGGTATCATGATGCGTCTCATGAAAGCTACCGATGAGTATGGTGGTGGTGTTGCGACGTACTACATGACCTCTGGTAAACTCCTCGGTATCTGCATGGATCTTCTGCAGCTTCTCCGTGAAGATGCAGAGAAGATGGCTGCCGGCGATCTGCATGAGCTTATGCGCGCTTGGGAGAACTACCATCGTATCTGGTGTGTCGAGATGCATATTCGTCACATCCAGTTCCGTGAAGAATCCCGCTACCCAGGATTCTACTACAGATCTGACTTTCCAACCGTTGATGACGAAAACTGGAAGTGTTTCGTTAACTCTACCTTCAACCCAGAGACACAAGAGTGGCTCTGTGAGAAAGTTGAGTGTATCAACATCGTAGAGACCGACCCCTGGATCTAATCATCCACGCGGGATAGTCCATACGCATGTATAAAAATCTCCAGGAGCCCTCGGGCTTCTGGAGATTTTTGCTATGTACTGTTTGTGTTTGACTGGAGTGAAGGAAAAGAAATTATATCCTTAGTTCTGGTGAGTTACAAAGTTTACATAAAAAAATGACCTTTGATTCTGGATTTTGGTTTTGGAAATGATGGCGTCTCTTCGCGAGGCGGCTTCAAAGGTAAATATTAAGAGTACTAATGGAGGTTGGTATGACTGACGAGCAAGGCACCTCTGGTGCAGTATTGGTCGTAGGCGGTGGTATCAGTGGGCTCACAGCAGCCCTTGAAGCCGCTGAAGTCGGTAATGATGTGTATTTGGTCGAGAAAAATGCTTATTTTGGCGGCCGTGTAGCACAGCTGAACCAGTATTTCCCCAAGCTTTGTCCCCCAAGCTGTGGACTGGAAATTAACTTTAAACGTGTGAAAGATAATCGTCGTATCCGTACCTACACCATGACAACCGTAACGAAGGTTGAAGGAAGTGTCGGGAATTATGAGGTTACGCTTGAAACTGCACCACGTTACGTGAACAGCAACTGTACCGCCTGTGGCGATTGTACTGATGCTTGTCCCGATGAACGTGATGACGATTTTAACTTTGGCATGAATAAGTCCAAAGCTATATACTTGCCCCATCAGATGGCTTTTCCTCGTCGCTATGTAATTGATAAGGATGCTCTCTCCGCTGAGGGTGCAGAAGCTGTAAAATCTTCATGTAAATATGGTGCAGTTGACCTCGATATGGCAACTGAAACCAAGACTATCAACGTAGCTTCTATTATCTATGCCACCGGTTGGACTCCTTATGACCCTACCAAAATGGATAATCTCAAGTATAACGAATCCGATGCAATCGTCACCAATATGATGATTGAGCGTATGGCAGCTCCAGGTGGTCCCACCGATGGTGCTATCCTTCGTCCAGGTGACAATAAAGAACCTGAGTCTTTTGCATTTGTTCAGTGTGCAGGTTCCCGTGATGAAAATCATCTTGAGTTCTGCTCTTATGTCTGCTGTATGGCAACATTCAAGCAGATGACATATATCAGAGAAAGATACCCTGAAGCAAAGATATATGTCTTCTATATCGACCTCAGAACACCTGGTAAGTACGAAAAATTCCGTGAAAAGCTTATGCTGGATGAAAACTCTACCTTTATTAAGGGTAAAGTTGCTGAAATTATCCCTGAGTCCGATGGTGGAGTTACCGTCGTTGCTGAGAATGCAGTAACCGGTGAAAAGGTTCTACAGAAAGTTGATATGGCAGTACTCGCTACTGGCATGCAGCCAACACTTGCGGCTGAAGGCTCTGCGGTTACACTTGACCAGGATCCTAACGGTTTTGTTAATTCCAATGAAGACACCGGTATTATGTCTGCCGGTTGTGCCTGCCGTGCAGCTGACGTTGTGACAAGCAACCAGTCAGCGACCGCTGCTGCCATGAAGGCAATTCAGATTTCTAGGAGGTCCTAATCATGGATAAGAAAATTTGTACATATATATGTACCGGCTGTGGTATTGGAGAAGCGATTAATATTGAAGAGCTCTCTGGTATCGTCACCGGGGAAATGTCTCAGGAGTGCAAGACCCATGGGCAGCTTTGTGGGCCTGAAGGTCGGGCTTTTCTTGAGAATGAGAAAAATGCCGAAGGCATCAATACGTTTAACATCTGTGCCTGTTCTCCACGTGTAATGCAGTCAGAGTTTGATATGGGTGATGACTGCATCACCGTTCGCGGAAATCTTCGTGAGCAGTGTGTCTGGTCAAAAGGAGAGCCAGAGGAAGGTCAGGAAGATTACTTCCAGGAATGGGTTCAGGAAACAGCCTCTGATAACGTTCGTATGGCATGTACTCGTTCAGCCAAAACCGAAATGCCTGAACCATATGAAATGGAGTCCACAAATAGGGATATCCTTGTTATGGGTGGTGGTATTGCAGGTATGACTGCAGCGCTTGAAGCATCCAAAGCAGGTTCAAAAGTTACCATTATTGAAAAAGCTGCCGTGCTTGGTGGAAAGGCTAATGGCTGGACTAAGCAGTTTCCAATGTCCTACCCCTTTGAAGAGCTTGAAGACAACTCTATTGGTACCATGCTTGCTGCAGTTGAAGCTGATTCTAATATCACTGTGAAAACCGATACAGAAGTTGCTCGTATTGGTGGCTCTCCTGCTGATTTCAAAGTTACTTTGAAAGCTGCTGGAACCAAAAATGAATGGGATGCTCCAGAAAAAATAGCCGTTGATGAGCAGGAGCTTATCGAAAAAGGTGAAATGGAAGATCCCAACGATGGTCTGAAGCCCTACGGTGAGGCGAATGAAGCAGCAGATACTTTCGGTGCAGTTGTTCTTGCAACCGGTTGGATCCCTGCAAACGTTTCAGAGTATGAGCATCTAGGACATGGAAGCAATGATAAAGTTGTGACCAATGCCGAGTTTGAGATAATGACCAAGGAAGGCAAACTTGATGGCATCAACAATGTAGCTTTCATCATGAGCCCAGGTGGAGAAGAGAACGATGAGGATTTTCCTTATGCAAACTCTGTAACTTCTATGGTCGCCTTGAAGCAGGCGAAATATGTTCGGGAGAACAATGCTGAAGCCAAAGCATATATTCTCTATCAGCATATGCGTACTCCAGGTAACATGGAGATGTTCTATAAAGGTATCCAGCAAGATGACGGAATCTTTATGACCAAAGCCACCGTAACCGGTGTTGAAGGTGGAATTGTTCACGCAAAAGACACCCTTCTTGGTGAAGACCTTGATCTTGAAGTGGATCTTGTTGTTCTTGCTGCTGGTATGGTTCCGACAACCAGAGATGCAAATACCATCAACCTGGCCTATCGTCAGGGACCAGCTTTCCTCGATCTTGATCTTTTCGATGGATATGCCGATTCACACTTTATCTGCTTTCCATACGAAACCCGCCGTACTGGTATCTATACCTGTGGTGGTGTAAGAAAAGCTATGAACATGCAGGAAACAATCGATGATGCTACTGGTGCAGCTTTAAAAGCTATCCAGGCCATTGAGTCTGCTGATCGTGGTGTTTCTGTTCATCCTCGTTCCGGTGATCAGACCTATCCCGAATTTTTCATGCAGCGCTGTACACAGTGTAAGCGTTGTACTGAGGAATGTCCATTTGGCGCACTTGATGATGATGAGAAAGGTACACCTCTTCCAAATCCAACACGTTGCCGCCGTTGTGGCACCTGTATGGGTGCATGTCCAGAGCGTATTATTGGATTCAAGGATTACAATATCGATCTGATCGGTTCCATGATCAAGTCCATTGAAGTTCCCGAAGAAGATGACGACAAACTTCGTGTCATTGTTTTTGCCTGTGAAAACGATGCTTATCCAGCGATTGATATGTCCGGAATGCGGAGACAGAAGATTAATCATATGATCAGGTTTATCCCAGTTCGCTGTCTCGGTTCTGTGAATATGTCCTGGATTCGTGATGCGATGTCGGCCGGATTTGATGGAGCAATGCTTCTTGGTTGTAAGTATGGTGATGATTATCAGTGTCACTTTGTTAAAGGTTCTGAAATTGCTAATAAGCGTATGGAGAATATTGGCGACTCACTCTCGACTCTCGGTATTGAGCCAGAGCGTGTTAAATCAGAGTCTCTTGCAATTACAGACTACGACAAGGTTCCTGCACTTCTTAACGAGTTTGTTGAAGAAATTGTGGAAATGGGTCCAAATCCATTTAAAGGTTTCTAAGTCTGTCTTTTGTCAGGTGCTGGTGTTGACTCTTGTTGCAAAAAAGAGCAAACACCAGTACCATGTTCTATTTAATTGAAGACTAATATTTTAATAATATTGTTATACGAATTGGGAAGAGAACAGGAGGAGTAGAACCATGGATGTTCAACCGGATTTAGATTTTATCAGATATTTAAAAACAGCTGGTGGTGACACAATGAAAAAGTGTTACCAGTGTGCCACCTGTTCTGTAGTTTGCCCGCTTTCTACAGAGGAACACCCCTTTCCACGCCAGGAAATGATCTGGGCGGGTTGGGGATTAAAGGATAAGCTTATTGCAGATCCTAATGTTTTTCTTTGTCATCAGTGTGGTGATTGTACTGCTTATTGTCCTCGTGGTGCCAAGCCTGGTGATGTACTTGGGGCTATTCGCGCTCACGCTTATACAGCACTTGGCTGGCCTACTGGACTTGCGAAGCTTGCGTCCAGTGCTAAGGGACTCCCAATGCTTATCGCAATTCCAGCGGTGATTATTTTTGTTTTCTGGGCAATATCCGGAGGAATGCATATTCCTGGAGCAGCCGATTTTGCAGCTCATGGATATCAACAATTTTTTGGCCACTGGGATTTTCACTGGCTTGGAAAGAATGTTGCCTTTATTGATGTGTTTATGCTTGGTGCCGCAGGTCTCGCAGTTGTTGCTTCCTATAAGGGAGTGACAAATATGTGGAAACAAATGTGTGAAAAAGAAGGCGTCAACCAGAGTTTCAAACCTTCATTGGTTCAGTTGGCGAAGGATTTTGTTTGGCCTTCCATTGTTGAAATTGTACAGCATAAACGTTTTAAGGAATGTGGTACTAATCGCAATCGAGAAACTGGCCATAAGCCTCTGATGTACGCATTTGGTGGTCTTTTTATTGTTACCGCATGGTCAGCTATTGCAAATGATGTTCTTGGTCTTTGGATTCCTGCCCTTCACGGTCCAATGTCAGTATGGAATCCTGTGAAAATTCTTGCCAACGTCTCAGCTGTTGCAATGATTGTTGGTTGTGGAATTTTATGGATGAACCGTTCAAAATCTGAAGCTGAAGACAATCTTACTCCAACCTTCTATGACTGGTTCCTTATCTGGGAGATTATGGCTGTTGGTGTTACAGGTCTTCTTGCTGAAGTAGCTCGTTGGGCTGGACTAGCAGCTCCTGGTTACATCATTTATTTTATACATCTTGTAACCATTATGATGCTTTTTATGTATATGCCTTATACCAAGTTTGCTCATCTGATCTACCGTACAACTGCTATGACTTTTGAACGATATAGAGATAGTTCTTTTGTGAAAAGTCCTCTTGATGAATAAACGACTGTTTTAAAGTTTGTTTGAGGCTGTGTCTTAGGACACAGCCTTTTTTTTGCCCTTTTGTCTATCACATTCCTATCAAGTATAACTCGGGGGCATTAGCAGGTTTTCTCTATTGAGATCCTGATGAGGTACAAAGTGCACAGCTTTTCTCATCATTCCCACGAAGGTAGTAATCAAAATGTCTGGCATAAAATTGGAGACACGCCTCTGCGGGATGACATCGACAGACCTTCTTGTGATAGGTTTGGTTAATGGGTTGTTCATTTTTTACTTTAGTAACTCGGCTGATTTTATAACGTAATCAGAAAGTAAAGTAGGTATGCACGTAAGTTCAGTAAGTTATTCGGAGTATTTCTGCAGGGAAATTTATCAGAAGAACAAAAGTGAAGGTTTTTTACGTATCAGGCAAAATATTTATTGTAATTAAAAACTCTTTTGGGTATATTCTTTCAGCTTGTACGCTGGCGTAGCTCAATTGGCAGAGCACCTGATTTGTAATCAGGATGTTGCGGGTTCAAGTCCCATCGCCAGCTCCAGTTACACCAGGTATTTTAGTTTATAACAAATTATATATTACTGTTTAAAGTTTCAGGTAGAGATTGTTATTTGTGGAGGGGTTCCCGAGTGGCCAAAGGGAACAGACTGTAAATCTGTCGTCATCGACTTCGGAGGTTCGAATCCTCCCCCCTCCACCACCTTTTACTTTAAATAGATAAAGCAGATATTATTGCGGGAATAGCTCAATTGGTAGAGCATCAGCCTTCCAAGCTGAGGGTTGCGAGTTCGAGTCTCGTTTCCCGCTCCATACAATATCTGTTTTTTTATTGTTTTTTTTAGGCCCATATAGCTCAGTTGGTAGAGCGCATCCTTGGTAAGGATGAGGTCAACGGTTCAACTCCGTTTATGGGCTCCATATTTAATGATTTTTTTGCTAATTAACGGCCAGAGGAGACTACGACTATGTCAAAGGAAAAATTTGAAAGGACTAAACCGCATGTCAATGTAGGTACTGTAGGTCACATTGATCATGGTAAGACTACTCTGACCGCTGCAATCACAGCTGTACAGGCAATCAAGGGATTTGCTGAATTTACTG